>JAYTXB010000135.1:0-2323 GCA_043743205.1 Schlesneria sp. | reverse complement strand
CAACGGGCAGCGATACCTCACGCGGCCAAAGATGAGAGAGACTGGCGAGCCGCATGCCGTCAGGCTGCGGGTTCTTGATCGCCGCAGAACCATCTCACTCATGGCCGTGCGAGGTGTAATTGAGCGAGCCGCATTCTCCGCCGCGTGAGGTATAACTTGCCTCATGACAAACAGGCATTAGCGAAGCGAAGATCGGAGCAAAGTATGGAACTGGAACTGAGCGGACAAGTGGCCGTCGTGACGGGGGGAGCGAGTGGCATTGGACTGGCCTGTGCGCGTGGGTTGGCTCGCGAGGGATGTCGTATCGCGCTGTGGGATGTTTCGGCGCGAGTGATCGACGAGGCGGCGCGGCTGTCCGACGAGTTCGGCGGTGCGTCACTCGGATTGAGCGTCGATGTGAGTGACTTCTCGGCCGTTGAGGCGGCGACGCTAGAGACCAGCGCCACGTTGGGACCGATCGCGCATCTCGTCCATGCGGCCGCAGTCACCTCGGGCAAGTTCGGCTTTCCGTTCACGAACCTGCAGCCGAGCGATTGGTCTCGCGTGCTGGAGATCAACGTCCTCGGGATGGTTCACGTCGCGCAGGCTCTCGCGCCGGGGATGGTCTCGCGCCGACAGGGGACGCTGGTGTTCGTGGCTTCCGTGGCGGGACAGATCGGATCGCAGACCGACCCGCCGTACAGCGCGAGCAAAGCGGCGAACATCAACTTCGCGCAGTGTCTCGCGAAGGACTTGGCTCCGCACAACGTGCGCGTCAACACGGTCAACCCCGGCATGGTGCAGACACCGTTGAATCGCCAAGTCTGGCAGGCTTGGCACGACCAACAGCCGCCCGACAAACGCCGCAGCTACGAAGATTGGGCGGGCGACAAAGTTCGCAGCGTCGTGCCACTCGGCCGCTGGCAACAGCCCGAGGACATCGCCGACTTGGTGACGTTCCTCTCGTCGGCACGTGCCACTCAGATCACCGGCCAGACGATGAACGTCGATGGCGGTCAGGTCATGCACTGGTAGTGGCACGTGCGACTCATGACGAAGCCTCGCCGATTGGTTGAAGTGTTAGCTCTCGTTCCCAAGCTCCAGCTTGGTGAATCAACCAACTCGCAATGTTTGGCTCGTGTGAAACCCTGTCGATTGGTTGAAGTGTTTCTATCGCTTTGGGAGACTCGCCCAGCACAGCGACCCGCGCCGAACAACGTTGTTCGGCGCGGGTCTCCTGACCCCGCCGAAACGCCCGACCGAAGGTCTCCTCTTCAAGTTTCAAACACGAGCGTCAACTCACAGAAGCGGCGAGTCGAATTCAGGAACAACTCACGCGAAGCCTTGGCCAAGATCGCCAGAACGTCGAGATAGGACGAACAATGTCAGCCGAAATTATCGCGGTCGGAACGGAACTCACGACCGGCGCGAAGCTCGATACGAATAGCCAATGGCTCAGCCTGGAACTGGCTGAGATCGGCATTCCCGTGCGGGCGCATCTGACCATCGACGACGATCTCGATGCGATGGCTGATGCCATCCGACTGGCGGCGTCGCGCAGTGACGTGGTGCTCATTACGGGAGGACTCGGTCCGACGCTCGATGACCTCACGCGCGAAGCCCTCGCGCAGATGGCGGGTGTCGAATTGGTGCTGCACGAACCGTCGCTCGCCCACGTGCGGCAGATGTTCGCGAAACGCAATCGCCCGATGCCCGAACGAAACACGATGCAGGCGATGTTTCCGCGCGGAGCGGAATCGCTCCCCAATCCGCGCGGGACGGCTCCGGGGATTTGGATGAGCGTGCCGCGAGATGACGCGGGGAAATCCAGTGACAATGGCCCGAGTACCAACGGTACGAGCAGCAGCGACGGCGAGCGTGTCTGTCGAATCGCCGCGATGCCCGGCGTCCCGAGCGAGATGAAGCAGATGTTTCGCCAACAAGTTCTGCCGCGACTGGACGGCGGTGGGCGAGTCATCCGCCGGGCACGCATCAACTGCTTCGGGGTCGGTGAATCGCAAGCCGAGGAAATTTTGGGAGACCTCACCGCGCGCGGTCGCGATCCGGATGTCGGTATCACTGTGCATGAAGCGACGATCACGCTGCGGATCATGGCCGAAGGAGCCAGCGCCGACGAATGCCGCGATAAGATCGAGAAGGCGCGCGACACAATCATCAATCGCATGGGGACGTTGGTCTTCGGCGTGGAAGACGAAGAACTGGAACATGCCGTCATTAGGTTGCTCAATCAACGTCGTGCATCGCTCTCGACAGCCGAGTCGGGCACGGGCGGTTTGCTCGCGCATCGTCTGACCGGCGTGAGTGGTTTCGAGACCTGCTACAA
>JAYTXB010000134.1:0-12220 GCA_043743205.1 Schlesneria sp. | reverse complement strand
TACATCAGCCGCAGGGCGCTAGCCCCGGTTCGATTTCGCTTAACCGGGGCTAGCGCCCTGCGGCTAATTTCTGCGGGCCAACAGGAATGGCGGAGTGCCTAAAATGTGAGTCAGCAGACGACGAACGGAGCCAACACCATGTTTCACGAATACACGCGACGAAACGCCTTGCAGATCGGTGGCCTCGGGATGTTGGGGCTGACGCTGCCGAAGTTGCTGCGTGCGAGTGAGGCTGCGCCAGCGAGCGGACTCGCGGAGAACGGCAGCGGGGCGAAACCGGGTCGAGCCAAGTCGGTCATCTTCCTCTATCAGTTTGGCGGGCCGAGTCATCTCGATTCGTTCGATCCGAAACCCAACGCACCGTCTGGTGTGAGAAGCCAGTTCGGTGTCATCGACACTGCGGCGCCGGGGATTCGCATCTGCGATCAGTTGCCGAAGATGGCCAAGGTAATGGATGAGGTGACGCTCGTCCGGACGGTTCATCACACCATGAAGAACCACAACTCGGCGGCCTATTACGCGCTGACTGGTCACGCGCCGCCGCTCGATGACATTCGGCTGCGAGACTCGCAGGAGTTGTTCCCGGCGTATGGTTCCGTTGTCGATCGGTTCACGCCGACATCGAACGGGATGCCGACGTTTGTTGCGTATCCGCACGTCTTGCGCGACGGTGAGATCACTCCGGGCCAACACGCCAGCTTTCTCGGCAAGGCGCATGATCCGCTACTCGTGACGAGCGATCCGAACGAGCGAGATTTTTCGTTGCCCGAGTTGTCGCTCCCGAGCGGCCTCACGGCCGAACGCCTTCAGAATCGGCGCGAGATGCAGCAGCTCGTCAATCGCCAGACGAAGCTGCTCGACTACTCCGCCGCCGCAAAAGGACTGGACGCTTACTACGAGAAGACGCTCGGCATGTTGAACTCGTCCAAGGTGCGCGACGCCTTCAATCTGTCGGCCGAACCGCAAGTGGTCCGGGACAAGTACGGACGGACCACGTATGGGCAGAGCTGTTTGTTGGCGAGGCGACTCGTCGAAGCTGGCGTGAAGTTTGTGAACGTCTACTACGCGAAAAGCATCGGCGGGCGAACCAAGGAGGAGGGCTGGGACACTCACGGCTTCGACAACACGCGGATGTATCCCATTCTGAAGGACTATCACCTGCCGCTGACCGAGCAGACGCTGCCAACGCTCATTAACGATCTGAAAGAGCGAGGATTGCTCGACACCACGCTGATTGTCTGGATGGGCGAGTTCGGGCGGACTCCGAAAATCAACGACAACATCAGTCGAGACCACTGGCCGCAGTGCTACACGGCCCTGCTAGCGGGAGGCGGCGCGAAGCGAGGCTTCGTCTACGGCACCTCCGACAAACAAGCCGCTTACCCCGACAAGGACCCCGTCGTCTTGGACGACCTCACCGCGACGGTCTTCTCGCTGATGGGCCTCGATCCGGAAACGGAAGTCCGCGACAAGCTCAACCGTCCGCTACCGATCTCGGCGGGTAAGGTCGTGACGGGGATCATGGCGTAGGGTGACTCGGAGGATAGGCACTCTTGCCCGTCCTGTATTTCCAGGGTAGCCCTGTCGCTCCGCGACAGGTGGCGCGAGAGCGGGCCGGGCCTCTGAGTTTCTCCGATACTGATTCGCGAACGGCGCGGTTGATTCATCTCGCTACCTGTCGCGGAGCGACAGGGCTACCACCAATCAGCGGCTGCACCCTGTCATCCGGCAGCACAACCGACTGCTTTGCGACCTGTTTTCTTTGCGGCTACAATCCGCACGCAATTTACGTTTTCACTCCCTATTCTAGGCAGGCAACTCACCGATGGCTGAATACTTCCCCGGCATCCCGACGATCGAATACGAAGGCCCCAAGAGCAAGAACCCGCTCGCGTTCAAGCACTACGATCCCGAGCAAAAGGTGGAAGGGAAGAAGCTCAGGGACTTGATGCGGTATACGGTCTGTTACTGGCACACGTTTCGAGGGACAGGCAGCGACCCGTTCGGTTCGGCAACGTTGCAGCGGCCGTGGGATGACGGCACGAACTCGGTGAAGAACGCCGTCAAGCGAGTCGATGCGGCGTTCGAGTTCATCGAAAAACTGGGCTGTCCGTTCTATGCCTTCCACGATCGTGATGTGGCTCCCGAAGGTGAGACCCTCGCGGAAACGAACAAGAACCTCGATGTCGTGGTCAAGGCGCTCAAGGCGGCTCAGGAGCGAACGGACATCCAGTTGCTGTGGGGTACGGCCAACATGTTCTCGCACCCGCGCTACATGCACGGAGCGGCGACGACCTGCAACGCCGATGTCTTCGCCTGCGCGGCGGCTCAGGTGAAGAAGGCCCTCGAAGTGACACTGGAACTCGGGGGCGCGAACTACGTTTTCTGGGGCGGTCGTGAGGGCTACCACAATCTCTTCAACACCGACATGAAACGCGAACTCGATCATCTCGCCAAGTTCATGCACATGGCTGTCGATTACGCGAAGAAGATCGGCTTCACCGGCCAGTTCCTGTTCGAGCCAAAGCCGAAGGAGCCGACGAAACATCAGTACGACTTCGACGTTGCCGCATGCCTGAACTTCTGCCGCGCGAACGGTCTGATGGAACACGTGAAGATGAACGTCGAGACCAACCACGCGACGCTGGCCGGTCACACGATGATGCACGAGTTGGAATACGCCCGGATCCAGGGAGCCTTGGGTAGCATCGACGCCAACACGGGCGACCTGCTCTTGGGTTGGGACACCGATCAGTTCCCGACCGACATCTATCTCACCACACAGTGCATGCTGGTCATTCTCGAACAGGGCGGCATCGCGCCGGGAGGAATCAACTTCGACGCTAAGGTTCGCCGCGAAAGCTTCGAGCCGATCGACCTCTTCCACGCTCACATCGGCGCGATGGACGCCTTCGCCCGGGGAGCCAAGATCGCCGCCGCCATCCGCAAGGACGGCGTCCTCAAAAACTTCGTCAAGAACCGCTACCGCAGCTTCGACGAAGGGATCGGTGCCGAAATCGAAGGGGGCAAGGCGACGTTCGAGTCGCTGGAAAAATATGTCCTCGGCAAGAAGAAGCTCAACCCGAACGAATCCGGCCGTCAGGAGATGTTGGAGAACATCATCAACCAGTACCTGTGACCAGCTTCTTCATGTTCAGAGCCAAAAGCTGCCGGCAACAGAATGTTGCCGGGCTGTATTGCTGATGAACTGGGATGTTGCGACTGCATTTCTGGCTAGAGGCTGCCAAGAGGCTCCGGCATCATGACAATGTCGTCACACCTGAGTAGCGAAGGACGCGCCAGAATCGCGTTTTTCAAATTATGACACTACCGACGAGAAGGCCAAGCAATGCCAACAGCCCATCCAAGCAGAGTCCGGTACATCAAGCTCGGACGCAAGGGCGGCTGGGAAGACGAGTGCTTGGACAAGGGAATCATTCGATTCGGCTTCGGTTCTGCCACCGATGAGCGATTGCCTTTGTGCCGTGAGCGCCGGTGGGGCGAACTTACGAAGTCTTTCCTCGCGGCAGAGAAAGACAAAGCGACGGCAACACGCTTCACGAACGAAACGCGCCTGTTCTTCGAGGACGACGGATCGATTCTGTGGATCACGTTCATGCGTGAGAAATTACACTGGGGATTACTCACGCCAGAACCAGCCGAGCCGCATCCCAGTGGAGATGGAGTCTTTCGCAAAGTGCATGGTGGCTGGCAATCGACTGATGTTAATAGGGAGGAACTGACCAAGGATCGGCTTTCAGGGGCACTCACCAAGTTGGCCGGTTACCGTGGCACGTCCTGCGATGTGGATGTCGCGGCGTATGTGGTTCGTCGTATTAATGGCGAAAAGACGCTAGAAGTCGAGCAGGCCAATGGAGCCCTGCACCAAATGACTTTGGCCGTGATAGGGATGATGAAACTGATGGGATGGCACGATTTTGAGACGCTGGTTGATCTTGTGTTTTCGGTCAGCGGGTGGCGGCGTCAAGGAGTTGTTGGGAAGACGCAAAAGACCATCGATTTGGACATGGTGCTACCAAGCACAGGAGAACGTGCGTTTGTGCAAGTAAAGTCGAGTACCACGCAGCGTGAACTCGACGAGTATATTGCCGAGTTTGAATCGCTCGACGCATATCATCGGATGTTCTACGTCTACCATTCCGCAAACGGATCTATCAGTGAGACGGATGACGCGAGCGTTACCATTGTCGGCCCCGAAAAGCTCGCCGCGATGGTTGTTGACGCTGGCTTGGTAACGTGGCTGATCCGCAAGGTGTCGTAGTGGGGATGCCCATATCCAAACTTGCTCGACAGCCGCGCAGATTGTGCTTCAGCACAACTCGTCACGAGCCTACGAGTGGCAGCCCGTGTAGCAGCGGCCTTGCTTGTTGCACGCGAGTGTTCCGCGCTGAGCCGCAAGCAAGAGTGTTAAAGGCGATTGCCCCAGCCCGCGAAGCTCGCGTATGTTCTTGTCGCGTCGAGCGCATCGTTGTTGGTTGTCGTGGAGAACTCTCATGACATCGGCCGTTCAAGAATTGATTGAGTCCTTCGAGAGAATGAGCGAGTCGGAACAAACTGTCGCCGTGGTCGAGATTCTGCGCCGAGCGCCTCGCATCGAAAGTCCGCCGATTGAAGACGACGAGTTCCTGATGGCTCAGGTGGAATCGTTCCTCGAACTTGACGCACGCGAGGCCGCCGATGAAGTCGCCACAGCGCGGTGAAGTCTGGTTGATCGATCTCGGTTTCGCCGCGAAAACACGGCCGGCGCTGGTCTTGAGCATCGAGATCGAAGATGTGGATCGTGCGTTGATCGCGATTGTCCCTCATACAACCAGCCCCCGAGGCTCAAGGTTTGAAGTGCCCTTGGCTGTGCGGTTTCTCGACTCTGGCGTCTTTGACTGCCAGAATCTTCAATCGGTCTCGCTGGCGAAGTGCCTGCGAAAGCTCGGCAGGGTGGATTTGGAACAGTTGACGACCGTGGCAACGACCGTCAAACGCTGGCTGGGTTTTGAATGATTGTCCTCGTTGTTCCATTTTTGCCAACTATGAACACTCTCACTGAAATCGAAGCCGCCGCTGAAGCACTGCCGACAGAGCAGCAAGAGGAGTTGTTAACGTTCCTCGCCGCGCGGATCGGCCGACGAAACGAACTCGACTCGCACGCAGCAATTGGAGCGTCAGTTCTCCGAGTTGGCCGCCGCTTGGCGGTTGAGTGGCACGCCCAGAGTCTGCGATGGGCGTGGGGATTTCGATTAAAAACAACGCCGATCTCAAAGAGACCTGCCCAAGAACACGTTCTTAGGATTCGCACGTCAATCAGTGGCGGTGGTGGCCTAAGTCGTGAGAGTTCGGACGGAAGTCTCACGACTTCAGCGACGCCCGTTATTCCTGCGCGAGTCCTGATACTTCGCTCGGCCCAAAGTGAGACATTGGAACGTAGCCACGTTTCGCCAGAACTTGGGTCTGTTCCGCTTTCGCCCGGCACTCTGGCGAGATCCGCTACGTTTCACAGAGGGCCGCGCGAAGTATCGAACGGAGCTTCTGGGCCGTTGCCGTTGCAATGACGGCCCGGAAGGACCGTCCTACATAAACTCGGAGTTATTCTGGGACAGGGACAAAGCGTCAGGGCGTGCCACACTCACTTATACCTCACGCGGTCAGGAGTGACCGGTTGCGGCACAACGCGAATGCGAGTCATAGAATGACTCGCCTACGTCGCTCAGTCATTCCCTGACTGAGATTCTCCGTATACCAGACCGGTCATTTCTCGCCGCGCGAAGTATATATGCCTCACGGTCTGGGATGAGACGTTTAGCCGCCACGCCAACGGCGTGCGTGCGATCCCCTGCTCGCCCGCATCGACACCCACGCCGTTGGCGTGGCGGCTAAACGTGCAAACCTCTCATCCCTGACTGAGCGAAGAATCGGTTCGTCACTTCAAGTGTGCCGTGCCGCCGGTGTGTGACGTATGGCGTCGCACACCGGCCGTTTAGGCAGGCACCGTCAGCTTGCCGTCGGAGCGGGTTTCGCTGGCTCGGGGGCAGGGGGGCCGAGGAGTTCTTCCCAGTGCTGGATTTGTTCTTCGGTGAGGACCGCGCGGAGTTGGTCGTCCCATTCTTTGCGTTTCTGTGTGACGACTTCGGCTGGCGCTTCACGCAGTGCGCGTTGACCGCTTTGGCGATCGGCCAAGATGGGGGTTAGCTTCTCGCGTTGCTCATCGCTCAAGCCAAGGCTCTTCGCGACATCGTCGCGTTCGACCGACGCCAGTCCTGTTTCGCGCCAGAGCAATTGAAGTAGGCGAGCGAACTGAGGTGCGTCGAGGACTTCGCTGACGGACTTCTCTTGTCCCTCGCGCATCGACTTCATCGCTGCGGCGCGTTCGTCGTCGGGCAGCGCTTGCAATGTTTGGAAGGCACTTCTCGAATCGACTTGCAGCTCGGTCAACTTTGCGGTCTGTTCTTCGGTCAACTTGAGTTCCGCGACGATCTCTTCGCGTTGAGCCATCGCGATCAACCCGCGCCCGCGCGGTGCGCCGCCTCCGCCCATGCCGCCAGCACCAGAACCTCCGCCCGGACGACCTGCGGCACCGGGCCGGCCTGCTCCCGCGCCTCCACCACCACCCATCATGCCCGCCCCGCCCATCGGCATCGACCCGAGGGATGGCACTGGTGGCGTGGCAGAAGCCGTCTCGTTCGAGGCCATCTGTTCCTCTTGCTCCGTGGGATCATTTCCGCCGGGAGTGCTGAATCCGGCCACGAGCGGATCGGCCCCTTCACGCTCGACGATCAGTTGCACTCGATAGTCTTTGAACAGGCTCGGCCACTTCAGATCGATCTTGTCGTAAGACCGGCGCTCGTGAGGCGTCTTCACTTCGGTGGGTGATCCCGAGATCAAGGCGCGGACTTCGGAGAGCTTCAAGTATTTCTCAGTGTCTTCGCTGAGCGTCTTTCTCAAGCGACTCACAGTGGGGTCGTAGCTGTATTTTTGACGTGCTTCAAACGCCAGCACACTTAACATGATGGCAATCCCGCCCCACACGATGACCCGCTCGACGGGCGAGCGCGGCTTCTTGTTTGATGGAGTGGGACTCTCGGAAACAAATTTGGCAGGACGATCAGACATGGCAGGTCTCACACGAGAAGAACGAGAAATCGAACGCGACGAATGCGCGGCGGCAGACTACTGAAACGACGGTCAGATAGCACAGTCACCCCAACTATTTCAGGCAACTTCGCGGAGACAATTTCTGGAGAGATTGGCCAACGGCTGCATCGAGAGTGGAGCCAGTGAACACGACGAGATCAGTCACAGCGGGGTCAGTCCACGGCATCAGAGATGAGATTGAATCACGAATCCGACGAATCTCCACGAGTCAAAACCAAGAACAAGCAGTCGTCGGCAGAATCGACTCGCTCGACATTGAATATGGGAGCTGGCTCCGTCAGACGACCGAATCGTTGATTGACGCCGCTCATAATCGAGATAGAGTGTCGCCGCACTTGGGAAAGGAAGCGGTTCGATGCACGGGCGAAGTTCATGGGTGAGATCGATGACACGCGGACTGTCCGTCTGGGGACGGCTCTGTCTGATCGTCTCGCTGTGGCACGCCCCGCTTCCCATGATTCACACTCATGGGTCAGACATCGAGGATGTCTTCAGCCCGTCGGCGGCAGTCGAGCATCTCAACAAACATCACCTCGATGTCCCTGTCGATTCGCACGAGGAGTTTGGCTGGCACGTTCATCTGGTGCTGCTGTCTGACCCGACCGTAGATGAACCTTACGACGAGGACGGTCAGCCAGATCGTGCTCCGATCTACGATCCGTTCGTGATCTGCCAAACGACGGCGTGTCCGACGGTGGCACTCGAAGCCGACAGGGATGTCTTCCTGTACCGGAACGCAGTGCGAGTCCTCTCTCTGATGCCGATCATCACAGAGGACCGCCCTTCGCAGTTCCTCGGCACCTATCTCAACGCGGTCCCGTTGCGCACCTTGCTGCGCGTGGCACGCTGCTGAGTGGCGGTCGCTCTTTCTGTCGCGGCAGGTCTCTTCACCCCGCGCTCTTTCACCGTGAAACTCACCCCACCAGGCTTGTCCCGGTGGAAACAAGGACTTCGCACTACTCGGTCACAGGTGATTTAAGAAGTAGTGCAGAGACCCGCGAGCTACCCCGACAACGGAGTCTAGAAGTTGCGCTATTTGAGGATTGAAGTCGTCTTCGCCCCAACGGGGCCTCGGAGACCAGCCCAGGGCCAGCGAACACCGTGAGCGCCGCCCTGGGAAACCGAACACCACAACGTTGTGCCCTGAAGGGGCACGGGAAATATTAGTCGAGACCACACGGCCTCGTGAACCGATCTGTCAAACCTCCTGTGCCCCTCCAGGGCACGATCATCACACGGCAACAAACCCAGGGCGGCGCTCGCTTGGGCTGCGCTGGCCCTGGGCTGATCTCCGAGGCCCCTTGGGGCGAAATCATGAATAGCGCAACTTCTAAAAGCGTGAGCGAGGGTCTTGTCGGTTTAGTCTAATCGACACCAGTCGCGCGACGAGGAATATGAAGTTGCGTCAACAATGTTTTCCATTAGTTATTAAACCTCGTCGATGGTTTCTCTTGAGTTCGATTAAACCGACAAATAAACCGGCAAATCCCAAGCCCAGTGGCGGAAGGTCTCAATTCAGGCCGCGCGGTATAGCGCAGCGGAAACCGCAGGGTGGCCCAGCGAACTCGCACACCTTGCAAAAGAGGATCGACGACATCCACCTGAACCCCGTTCGCCAGGGATTGGTTGAGCAACAGGCCCGCGACTGGAAGTGGTCGAGCGCAGGAGGGTTTAAACAGAGGCCCCTCAACGATCTAGAACGCGACCCGATCCCGTGAGACTGGCTGGAAGTCCTGCGGGGCATTCCATGACCACAACGCTGTGACTGACCGGGGTTTCGCCCAAAGCGGCTCCAACCCCGGTCACCCTGCCGCAACCCAAGAGCAGAAGTGGAACCACGAATCAGAACCAAGCAGAGATCGACTCTCGTGATTTGGGGTCGGGCGTTCAAATTTCAAAATTGGCCGGTCAGGAGTGTCACTGTGAATAGGCTGTGTGGTCGGCCAATTTTGAAATTTGAACGCCCGACCCCAGCCCCATTTCATTTCCGAGACGGGATTTGCCAGCCGCTGGCCGCTAGGACGGCAAAACATGGCAACATGAATAAGAGTTCGCCGCCACTTGGCAATGATGGTCTGTAAAACAGCAATATCACAAGGCTAAAGCCTGAGACAACAACCAGCGCCGCTGGCGCTACTGGTCGCGTCTCCTGGAAGAGCGGCAGGCTGACAACGGACACGAATGCCAAGAGGAATGCAATCGCACCCCACGGCACTATCAAAACAAAGATGTCGATCAGTGACTGGATGAGACTCAATGGGCCATGGGAAGAAGCCACTTTGCCAATGATCAGAAAGCCAACGGCCAAAATTGTGTAGGGCACAACGACGAGTGTGGCGAGGATGTGTAAGACTTGTGGCATGTGATGCGGCCGAACGACAAAGTTCAGTTGCCGGGGCCGCCTGGAAAAACTTCATGTCGCGCGGAACCAGAATGGCGGCCCCGGTCAACTGCAACGAATCGTTAGCCAGCGCCGTCCGCAAGTAGCCTTTCGATATAGTCCTTCTGCCGAAGGAACTCATCCTGAGTCAGAAGATGTTGACGGTAGTTCTCCCGCAAGAACTCGATCGGTTCGGAATCACTACGCCGCCGATTGCAGACTTCACACGCGGTTACTAAGTTGTGCTTTCTATTCGTCCCACCTTTGGAGACTGGGATCAGATGATCAAGGACGAAGTTGTCCTCTGACAACGCAGCGGTGCAATAAACACAGGCGTTGCCATCCCGAGCAAGGATCATCACGCGACGCTGTGGGTCACTGTTGTAGTCCCGTTCATCTTTCTGCTCTGTTTCGACGAGAGCTTCTCGCCCTTCTAGCTCGATCAGGTTGCGGCATGCTGGTATGTCGGTTGGCAAGTGAACGGAGAATTCGTTTGCGTTGTTGCGCACTCTGTTGACGGCGATGCACTTGTGCTCAATCAGATCCGGAAGCCGCCGCTTCACGGTTGTGTCGTCTATGAAATTGCCCTGCTGAGATCGAATGAACTCCCCGATACGTGCCCATGGAACGACGATCACGCCGTTTCCGGTCTCGAACCACGAAAGATTGAAGAGGACGTGATAAACCACCAAAGCCCTGTCTTCGATCACGCGCGATAGGTATCGCGTGATGTAACTCGACTCTTGAACGTAGCGCTCAAGCGAGATTCGATCAGGATGGGGCTCAATAGCTCCTTTCATGACATCGAGAATGTAGGACACGCTGGGTTCATCCTCCGCAAGTCTTCCGCTGGCTAACGTCAAAGTTAACCCGCACCGGCAAAGGCGGCGCGAGAGCCTCTCGTAGACACGCCAGACCCGATTCGCCGCCTTTGCCGGTGTCGGGTTGAACGTCTTGTTGGGCTTGCAGGCGTCGCCAATCGTTTCTTCTTTCGACCCCTCAGCAAGCAATCCGACGTTGAATTCGCCTGACAGTGATCAACGAGAGCGTGTGGCCTGTTTCCTTTTCATTCGCTGCGGGGTTTCTTGTTGAAACGCAAGACGCCGGTACACAACAGCAGTCCAAACACGCCGATCAATACAAACGGGATCGGGAACAGCCCCCACAACATTTCGGACGTCCATCCGCGCGCCAGCACGGCCTCGGCCGGGCTGGTGGCGTTCACAAAGCAAACAGTCTGCTTGCCCGGCGGGTGTGCCTTCACAATGCCGCTCCGCATGGCCACATTCGTGTTCGAAGACATCGTCACGAAATCGTACCGGTCAGACTGATACTGGCTGCCGCGGAACTCGTACTTGTAGACGATCTCGGTGCTGTACGTCGGCTCGCTCGGTTCGGTTGAGTGATGCTCTTTCAACTTGCTCGAAATGATGGTGCAGGGCGTTTCCATCCAGCCAGACGCTTGCCAGACCCGCCACAGCGGTCGCACGCCGAGTTCGTAACAGAAGAAGCAGCCGACGATCAGGAACAGCGAACTCCAGACGTACCAGAGCCACCGAGGCGATTCACGTCGCCCGCAGCGCGAAGTTTCCTCTGCGAGCTTCGCGGAATCATCTCGACACACGACGTTCCGCCGTTCGACATCGGACTCGGACTCGTTTCGTACCGATCCACTGCTGACTTTGTGCAATCGCGTGACGAAATAGCCGCGTGCGCGCAGTTCCCGTTGCGCAGCAGCTTCATTGGCGGCGTCAACCTGGTCCCTGACTTCCGAGCCTGACGCATCCATTGCCTCAAAGAGATAGGCAGGCATCATTCACGCTCCTTTAAGCCCAACGACCAAGTTCACCGGGCGGCAGTGAACGACATGTGAATTCAAAATACCGCGTTGACCGCCGCTCCGGTGCAACGCCTTGTTATGCCGCCTTGCGCGTTACTGATTATGGATCGACTTGACGAGCGAAGATCAAATGTGCGTGAAAACCCAATTCATAAATAATCCCTTTCAACTCCCAGCCATCCTTGCCTTGTTCGTCAAGGGTTTTCATCAGCAATTGGTGGAAGTGTTGTTTTGAAACCGCTCCCCGCCACCCCCAACTGTGCCTGACATGCTTGTGTTCGATGGTTTTCATTTCATTTGACCTTGTCATTGGAATCTTCGTAGTCCGGCAGTTTCACTTGCCGCATTGCGGACAACGGCCGCCTGCCAGACGTAGTTGAAACGATTTCGCTTTGCGTAAATGGCCGCAATGCGGACATCCGGCACTGGCGGTGCTCGACGCAGACCGCGATACGAGTGCCAGATAGATGACGGCGACAGGAGTAACCAGCATCAGCGGCAGAACTGCAAGGCTGCCATTTTCGTGCGCACTTGGCATGCAGTTCATTACGATCAACGGTCCCATGACGATCAGCGGCAATGCTGCCATCAAACGCCAAACCGCTTTGGTTTTCACGAGGACGTACAACTGAATTGGGAAGTACACGACTGCGAGCACGCCGAGTACCGTAAGTATTCCACTCAACTGAGGGCTCATGATTGGGCTTCGCTTAGAGGCATAACGACCAGGTTAACCCGGCGGCGGCCAAAAGGCTTGGAAGACAAAAACCGCGCCAACCGCCGCTCCGGTTGAACCGCTTGTTGGGCGGCTGCGGTTCATTGACCTTTCAAGTGCC
>JAYTXB010000133.1:0-6650 GCA_043743205.1 Schlesneria sp. | reverse complement strand
GACGAGAAGCCTTCACGCGGCTGACCTCGACGATCGGTCAGGAACGAACCAAGAATGTGTCCGGGGACATTCAGCGTTTTTACGGAGACATGGCAGGCGGTGCAGCGTGTGTCTCGACGAAACTTCAGCGGCGGCGCGTCACTTATTTCTAGCCATTGCGGCAGCATGTAAAAGACCGTTCCCTTCTGGTCGTCTTGCAGAGTGATCTCGATCGCCGCCGCTCCCGGTACCCAGCCAATGGTCACGTCGTCGTTGAAGTAGATCGCCCGCGGTGACGAGGGCTTGATCAGCGGCTGGTTCACCGAGGTCTTCGAGAAGACGAGCGTCTGCGATTCGACGGGAACGTCCAACGCGCGGAGCAGGTCGAGCAGATAGCCCGAGTAGTTGCGGTTCTCGAATGAGACGACGCGTTCGTCGAGCCGCTGCTGAAGCCGCGCGATGGCGTCATCGGTGGACTCGGCAAAGTAGTTAATCGGATCGGGGCCGTAAGGGAGCGGGCTGGTGATTTCGACGGGAGTCGGCTCGACCGCGCTGGCGACTTCGATCAGCAAGGCCATTGAGCAAGCGAGCATGGCCCAGCGAAGCAGACGACGCGGATTTGATGAGGCAGACATGGATGACTCAATCTCAGCCCATCTCAGGCGGACGACAAGTGAGGTCGGAAAACAGGAGTGAAGAGATCGAGGGGCAGTCTACAAAGCGACCTCACACCGCGTCGCGTGAAACCGAATGTTCTCCAGCGGCATCGGAGGATGCGGCGTAGTGGCGGGCGTTGAAAACGTGGAGCCGCAGACATCACAAGGTTCCCAAACTGTGAGCTGTCGCAGGAACAGGGCAGACAGGAAGCCTATCCCACGATTTTCGATCGGCTGCTAACATGCGACGGTCGTCGGCACACACAGTCTCGATGGCATCGGTTCGTTGGCCAAGGTTTGGCACGTTTGAGTCAATTCACAGGATGTGTGGCATGAAGATTCGATCCGTTCGGCGCGGTGATCTGTGGCGTGCAATTGGGGCACTGGTACTCGCGCTGTCGTGGGCTTCGCAGGCGATGGCTCAGGGTGAGACGTTGCAAGAGTTGCTCGATCTCTCCCCCAAAGGGCGCGGTGGAGCGAAGCCGAAGTTCGTGACGACGCTCACACCCGCGCCGGGCAAAACAGTGGACTCTCTGAAGCCGGGCGATGAGGTTACGCTGACCGTCGGCGTGACGCTGCCGCATGGCTACTACATCTATGGCACTGACGGAAACTTCGGCGGTCGCACGGTCATCAAATTGGAGGACAACGGCGGCACGCTCGAAGAGAGCGGACTTGAACCGATCGACGCCGACTGGGTTCCCGACCGCGAACCGAAGCGTCTGTTCGAGCCGCTACTTCAAGCGGAGGTCTCGAAGTTCCACGATCGCGTCACATGGAAGAAGCGGCTCCGTCTGAAAGCGGGGACCGATCCCGCGAAGGTCCGCATCACCGGTGAACTGACCGGCCAGTATTGCAGCGAGGGCCTGAACGGTGAGGGCCAGTGCATCCCGATCATTCCGTCTTATCAGTTTGATGTGGCCATCACTCCCGTCAGCGACGCGGCTTCAAGCGGGGATGCTGCAGCACCCGCGTTCGATTATGCCGAGCGACCTCACAAGGGGAAGACGCGTCCCGCAATCTTGCGGTTCCAGCTCACGCCGTCCGATGCCAAGCCGGGTGAGCAGGTGTCGCTGTCGATCACGGCCAAGTTGGAAGACGGTTGGCACACATTCTCGCTGACACAAAACGGGCCGGGCGGACAGGCGACGGAGATCGAGATCGAGAACTCGCCGGGACTCAAGCCGCTCGGTGACGGCTTCGTCGCCGATCAGAAGTTCGAGGTCGAACAACCCCTACCGGACGTGAATCTAGAAGTTCACAACCACCTCGTCACGTGGTCGCGTTCCTTCGAAGTGCTGCCGGACACCAAGCCGGGTCAGTACAGCGCAGTGGGCACGATTCTGTTTCAAGTCTGTGAAAAAAACTGCCGGACGGCGCGAGTAAAGTTTGAGTTGCCTCACTCCGGCGAAGTCGATGTCGAGTTGAACCCGCCTCGCCCCGAGGACTACATCCGATCCGCGACCGCGAAACATGACCGGCCGCAGGACAAGGGTTTGATTCCGTTTCTGTTGCTCGCGTTCGGTTGGGGCTTTGTCTCGCTGCTGACTCCGTGCGTCTTCCCGATGGTGCCGATCACCGTCAGTTTTTTCCTGAAGCAGAACGAATCGCAGCACTCGCGCCCGCTGCTGCTCGCGCTGGTTTACTGCCTCACGATCGTGGCCACTTTTTCGCTGATTGGCGTCGGTGTGACGGCACTGTTCGGAGCGGGAAACACGTTGAACGCGCTGGCGACCGGAGCCGTGGCGAACCTCTTCATCGGAGTCGTCTTCACCGCGTTCGCTCTCAACATGCTCGGCATGTTTGAAATCCGCGTCCCTTCGGGACTGCTCAACTGGTCAGCTCAGCGGGAAGTGGCGGGAGGCTATCTCGGCGCGGTGTTCATGGCGCTGACGTTCACGCTCACGTCGTTCACCTGCACGTTCGCGTTCGCCGGTTCGGTGCTCGTCAGCGCCGCGAACGGAGAATACTTCTGGCCGCTGCTGGGCATGGGCGCATTCGGTCTCGCGTTCGCCTTGCCCTTCTTCGTGTTGGCGTTGCTGCCCGGCTTGATGAAGAAGTTGCCCAAGAGCGGCGGCTGGATGAACTCGGTCAAGGTGGTCATGGGACTGATCGAACTCGGCTTCGCGTTCAAGTTCTTCAGTATCGTCGATCAGCAGTGGAACGCGGTCCCCGTGCTGTTCGACTTCACCAACGTGATGGCCGTGTGGGCGATTCTGTCACTGGTGACGGGCCTGTATCTGTTGGCTGTGTTTCAGTTCGATCACGACTCGCCACCGCGAGGCCTGTCGGTTCCGCGAGTCCTGCTGGCCACCACGTTCCTCACTCTGTCGGGCCTGTTCGCCGTCGGCCTGATGAACCCCGAGCGAGAAAGCTGGCTGATCGACCAACTCGTGTCGTTCGCCCCCGCGCGGCTGGACGATGATTTCGGCCTCGACTTCGACGTGGGAGTGGCTGACGCGACAGCGGGACAGCGACCGCTGTTCATCGACTTCACCGGAGTCTTCTGCACGAACTGTCGGCTGATGGAAAAGAAGATGGCTCGCCCGGCAATCCGCAAGAAATTGGATCGCTATGTCGGCCTGAAGCTCTACACGGACAGAGTTCCCGGCGTCTCTGATGCTGCCGAGTCCGCGCGGCTGCTGAAGCGGAACATCGAACTGCAAACGACTTGGTTCGGCGACGTGACGCTGCCGGCGTATGCGATCGTCACGCCGGACGGCAAAACGATCCTGTCGCGCCACTTCGGCCTCGAACAGAAGGACGGCGAGTTCGCCGCGTTTCTCGATGAGGGCTGGAAGAAGTGGCAGGCGATGCGGGGTGAGGTAAAGACGGCCTACACTCAGCCTGCACCTAGTTTGCCGGACGGAGTTCAACTTGCTTTGAATCATCACCGCCCAATCCTCACTTCTTTCGTCTGTGACTTTGACGTGAATTCGATCGTGGCCGAGAAAAAGATCAATCGCGCCCTGCTAGCTGCGCCGAATTCTCAGTTCATCCAAGTGCGACTTCCACTCCAATCGAATCGCTGGAACGTCGAAGAATCTGTTGCCAAGCGGAATCTGGATCTGCTCATTTCAACGATCGGTGAAGTCGTCATTCCGACTTTCGTCATCATGGATTCAAATGGCAAAACGACCCTCTCAAGCCACTTCGGTGCGGAACAAAAAGACGGCGAGTTCGCCGCGTTCCTCGATGAGGGTTGGAAGAAGTGGCAGGCCGGGCGCGGGACGGGTTTCTAGCTGGCCCAGCGTTGGCTGAGTCACTCGCCCCGGTCCTTTTCGGATAACAGCAGGCTGCTGACGTGAACAGATTCGAGGGGTAATGCCTCCGCAACATGGCGATGCGTGGGGATCGAACATGACCAGAGTTCGATAGCGTGAATGTTGTGGACCGGCCGACCGGTGGTGGCGAGTACTCGTAGGAAGAAGCGGCACAACTCCGTTCGCAGTGCATCCGTCTCCCTCTGTCTCGCGGGAAGAGCTTGCAGGATCGCGTGGCCGATGTAGATGCGCCAGGTGAATGGTGCGAGTCGCGGTGCGAGGTCAATCCCGGCTGAAGGGAGTTCAGCGTCACTGTGTAAGTCGTCACTCTGCAATCGGAGCAATCGGCCGTCGCGCAGACGGACTCGCACCAGCAACTGTGGGTCGAACTTCGGAGCATCGGGGGCGAACATGTCCCACCGCTGGTGCGCGGCCGCGAATCGCTGCGGCAGGTCGAGCCACGAACGCGGTGCCTCACGCCGCTCCATGGCGAAGTTGTGACTGTAGTTGGAGCAGAGCATTCCGAGGAGCAGCCACGCGCTGACGAGTTCGCTGGCGACCGAAGTGACCCCGCGCCAAGAAGTGGCCGTCGTCTGAACCGCCGTAGGGTGCGTGGAGTCTTCGGAACGTACCAGAAGAGGGTGCACCGGTTGAGCGCTGGTGCGTTCCGAAGACTCCACGCACCCTACGGCGGTTGCCCGGCGGCGAGCGGTGACGAGTCGCTCAATCACGGTCCAGTCTGTGGTCGAGAGCAACAACGGGAGACACGCCAACATCGTGATCGAGAAGCCGCCGGTATCGAGGACGCAGGCGATGCCGCCGTGAAGTGCGATCAGTCCCAACCAGGTGACTCGTCGCAGCCAAGGTCGTGCGAACGGCAACAGGATCAGTGGCAACACGAGGAACTCGAACAGCAAGACTCCGTGCGTCAACCAGACGAGTCCTGAGTCGGGGAGCGAACTGACGAGAGCCGCACCCGGTCGGAGGAAACGATGCAGACCCAGCATGTGCGAGAGTGCCGTGCCGTCGCTCCACCAAGTTGGTCCGGACTTCTGCCATGCGGTCGCGAAGTAGATCAGACCGAGTTGCAACAAGAGACCCAGTACGGCGAGCGACGGTCTGGGCGGTGACGTTTGTTCACGGAGGAAGTCGTCATCACGCCCGCGTCGGCGCAGAGCCGCATCGACCGAGAACCGCTCCCCCGCGCGAAGAACGGTCAGCCAGAGGAGCATCGACCCAAGCACATAATCGCCCGCCATCAACACGTAAGGATTGCGGTGAGCCAGTGTGCTGAACGCGAACAGACTGAGCAGTGCCGATCCGCGCGTGAACAGCCCCGTCGTAAGAGCCGCCGCTGCCAGAAACGCGACACCGAAGAACAGGCCGCTCCCCCACGCATGACTCTCTAATGCCGTGAAAATCGTCGGGAAGTTGGGGATCTCACGCGAAGCCGCGAGCAGTGACGACGGCAGAACGCCGCGCGGGCTATAGAAGTCTTCAGGCAGCGCCCACCGATCGGCCAGATGCAGGAGCCACACACAGCCGATGGTCACGCGAAATAGCCCCGCCGATCGCGGGTCCATCGTCAGCCAGTGGTCTCGCAGCCGTGGAAACATGGCAGTCCGTGTGATGAGGCTCTCGTGGCGACCAGGCCCTCGTCCCCAAGCTCCGGCTTGGGAACGCAAGCCCTAGAAGCTCCAGCTTCGCGTGCGCTCGTGCGAGGAGGACTCGAAGCGGGAGCTTCTAGCCAGCGGGTTCCCAAGCTGGAGCTTGGGAACCAGAGGCAATCCTCTTCGCACTGGCTGCGTCACTCGTGGCTGACTTGTTCGACCCACTGCATCAGTTGTTGGAACTGATACGCGAAGGCTGGCTCATCGTTCCCCATCGGGCTTTTGAAGAACGAGGCGAGCTGCGGCATCAGGCCGCTCGTCCCGCGACGGGCTTCGCGTTCCGTCAGGCGGATCAGATCAATCACCAACGGCGCGGCGAGCAGGGAATCGCAACCTTGCCAGATGAACTGCAACACCATCGGCGTCCCAAGAAAGCCTTGATAGTGAATGTGGTCCCACGCCGTTTTCCAGTCGCCGAGCGATTCGATGTATTCGATCGAGACCAGCGTCTGCGGCTTGTAGCCGAGAATCTCCGTCAGCAGGTGATCTTTCGACTTCACCTTGTTCGCCTTGTTGACGGGATCATCGAGGACTTTGCCGTCGAGGTTTCCAAAAATGTTGTGACCGACCCAGCTCATGACCTTCAAGTTGCGCGCGGCAAACATCGGGGCGAGGACCGCTTTCATCAGCGTCTCCCCCGTCTTGCCGTCGCGCCCGACATGGACGACTCCCTGTTGGTGGGCGTACTCATCAAGGCCCGGCAGATCGGAGCCGATCGACGGTGTGAAGTTGACGAACGGGCAGCCGCTCTGCATCGCCGCGATCGCGTAGATCGTACTGGCGGGAAGCAGTGACGGAGACTTGGACTGGAGCGACTTCTGCACGTCGGCCCACTTCCACGACCGGACTTCGTCTGGCGGCGGCGGCTCGGTGGAGGAGACGTTGACGACGATGACTCGCTCCAACTTCTCGCGCGTCTTGAATTCGGAGATGTCTTTCGCGAGTCGCGCCACGGCCTGTGCGGCAGTCTCCTTGCGAGTCTTCGCGGCAGCGGGACCGGCGAGCGAGTCGATCTTCGCGCCGACGTTGACCAACGTGCCGGGGCGAATGTGCTTGTCGAACTTGGCCAACTGCGATGCGAT
>JAYTXB010000132.1:0-11641 GCA_043743205.1 Schlesneria sp. | reverse complement strand
GCGACTGACGGTCGCCGCCCTCTCTGTCTGGTTGGTGACCGGAACTTCATTCGCGCAAGAGCCGAAGAAGCCTGCGATCCCGCACGCGCAGGACAAGCCACCGAACGAACCGCGCTCGCCGGAAGAGGCTGCGAAGTTGATGACCGTTCCCGAAGGCTTCTCGGTCGAGGTCGTCGCGGCCGAGCCGGACATCGTCAATCCCGTCGCGATGGCGATTGATGAACGAGGCCGGTTCTGGATCACCGAGTCGCTCGAATACCCGCGCCGCGAGCCGGGTGTCGGGAAGGATCGCGTCAAGATTCTGGAGGACACCGACGGCGACGGGAAGTGCGACAAGTTCACGGTGTTTTTGGACGGCCTCAACATTCCGAGCGGCGTGGCGGTCGGACATGGCGGTGTCTGGATTGCGAACTCGCCGGACATCCTCTTCGTGCCCGATGCCGATCGAGATGGCAAGCCCGATGGTCCGGCCGAGGTCGTCGTCACGGGCTTCGGTCGCGCCGACACACACGAGCTGCCAAACTCACTGACGTGGGGACCGGATGGCTGGCTGTATGGCCTGAACGGCGTCTTCAATCCCGCACATGTGACGTACCCGAAGGACTCGCCGTGGCTAAAAAATGTAGCAGGCACACTCCGTGTGCCGTCCGCCGAGAAGAGCAATGTGGAAGGTAAAGCTACAGACGAAGGCGACGGCACACGGAGTGTGCCTGCTACTGTGCAGACCGAATTCAAGTTCACCTGCGCAATGTTCCGCATCCATCCGCGGACGCGCGAGTTCCAAGTCTTTTGCGAGGGAACCAGCAACCCGTGGGGAATCGCCTTCAACGACGAGGGCGAAGCGTTTGTCAGCGCGTGCGTGATCGACCATCTGTGGCATCTGGTCGAGACCGGCTACTACCACCGTCAAGGGGGGCCGTATCCACCGTTCACGTGGAAGATCGAGAGCATCGTCAAGCACAAGCATCAGAAGGCGGCGTACTGCGGCATCCACTACTTCGACAGCGACGCCTATCCCGAGCAGTACCGAGGCAAGCTCTACATGGGCAACATCCACGGCGGCTGCATCAACGTGGACCGTATCGAGCGGGACGGCTCGACGTACAAGGGCTTCGGCGAACCCGACTTCCTGACGGCGAACGATGCGTGGTTCATGCCCGTCGTGCAGAAGACCGGCCCCGACGGCTGCCTCTACATTCTGGATTGGTACGACCGCTACCACTGCTATCAGGACGCCAACCGAGACCCCGCCGGCATCGACCGCCTCAAGGGCCGCCTCTACCGAGTGCGGTACAAGGACTCGCCGCGAGTACCGAAGGGCTTTGATCTGGCGAAGGAGACGGACCGAGTGCTCGTTGATCGGCTACAAACCAAGAATGATTACATCCGGCACACGGCTGTTCGCCTTCTCCAAGAACGACCTACTGAGTTACTTCAGGCAGAACTGTTGACTCGAATTATCCGAGAGGATGCTTCGCGGACGCTTCGCCTCCAATCATTATTCGCGCTCGCGGGAATGGCTGACACCGGATTCAAGGTGCCGCTCCGACAGCATCTGGGTTCGCTTTCCGACCACACGATCCAATCCTGGGCGACCCGAATCCATTACAGCAATTCGGCCAACTCGTGGCCCCTAATTTCGGATCATGTTAAATGGTCGAGTAGCCAACGGGCAAAGTTTTGGTCTAACCAATGGTCACGTTTCCAAGTCGCGCAATCCCCCACCAAGCGTCTTCAACAGGTCATCGGCATTTCCAAAAATCGTTCGATGTCATTTCCAATTGAAGGCTTCGTCAAGATTCTCGCTTACCCTGACGAAGACCGCCTCATTCCACACATCGTCTGGCAGAATCTGCACCCGCGACTCGAAGAACATGCCGACGACCTTCTCACCATCCTTCGTGGCGGAGACTATCTAAAACACAAGTCCGTCGTAGATCTGATGCCGCGCGTCGCAGACCGAATCCTCGGTCGGCAGAAGTTCGATGCCAAGCCGGTGGCCGACTTGTTCGCGTTGCTGCGGGACGATCATCCCCAAGCCGGGCGCGATGTTCTCGCGTTGCTCGCGACGAAGGTGCAGTCGGGGGAACTCAAGGGGGAGAAGCTGGAGCAACTCAAGACGGCGATGTTCGAACCGCTGACGCCGTTGCTCAACCGTGGCGCAGGCGTCCCGCCTGCGATTCATCCGCTGTCGGATGACGCCGCATTGCTAGCCGTTTCGTGGGGGGACAAGCGTGGTCTGCCTCAAGTGCGGCAATCGTTCGCGACGCGCGGCGGGCAGGCGGACTTGCGATTGAAGTCGCTCAACGCACTCATCGCCGCGAAAGATGACGGCGTGCTGCCGGCGGTCTCGGACGTGCTCGCCGACAAGGACCAATCGGCCGAGTTCAAGTCGCAGGTGCTGCTCGCGATCGCCCGGCTGGAAGACGCGACGGTTTCGGACATCATCCTCGAAAAGTTTGCCGCGATGGAGCCGAGCCTTCAGCCGTCGGCCATCGAACTGCTGACTCAACGAGCAAGCTGGTCGAAGCGGCTGCTGACTCAAGTCGGCGAGAAGAAGATCGCGGCGACGGCCATCAATCTGAATCAGGCGCGCCGCATCCAGGCCCTCAAGGACAAGGATCTCAGCGAGCTGCTCAATCGTCACTGGGGCCAGGTACGCGACACTCGCAACCCCGACCGCGACAAGGTCGTCGCCGAGATGAAGTCGCTGATCCGCCAGACTCCGGGCGATCCCTTCGCCGGTGAAAAGGTGTTCAAACGAGTCTGCGCGGCGTGCCACAAGATCTACGGTGAAGGCCCGGACATCGGACCCGACATCACCTTGAACGGCCGCAACGATTTCACGCAACTCCTCTCGAACGTGTTCGACCCGAGCCTCGTGATCGGAGCCGGCTATCGCGTCTGCACCGTCGTGACGACCTCCGGCCGAGTGCAAAGCGGCCTCTTGGTGGAAGACAGCCCGCAGCGAGTGGTCCTCAAGCCTGCGGCCGTCGGTCGTCCGGGCAGCGACGCGACTAAGTTGATCGACGGAGCCGTCCAAGTTTCCGTCGGCAAGCTGGAGATCATCCCGCGCGACGAGATCGACGACTTCAAACTCAACGAACTGTCGCTGATGCCCGAGGGCTTGGAGAAGCAACTGACTCCGCAGGAGATCATCGACCTGTTCGCCTTCATCACGCTCGACAAACACCCGAAGGATCCGTCGGCCAAGCGGCTGCCCGGCGTCTCAGCGGTCTCCCCGCGCAGCAGCCTCAACTCTGCCGACTTCGGCGCACTCGTGGGCGAAATCCTCCCCGGCTTCTCGACGACCGAATCGGGTGAGTTGGGGATCGGCCTCCTCACCGAACACCTCGGCCGAGACAACGTCCTGCGCACGCACCCGGTCACGCGCGACAAGCCGTGTGTCCTGTCGATGAAGCTCACGCCACCCGCCGACAAGAAAACAAAGCTGATCCTCGACGTGGCCCACGACGCGCGCGGCGACTGGCGACTCGTCGTCTGAGGCAACGGCCAACGCATGGCCGATGAGATGATCTCGAAAGAAACCTGCTCGAAAGGCTGGCGCACGCTCAGCATCGACCTCACCAAATTCGCTGGCCAGGAACTCAAACTCGACCTCGTCAACCAGGCCAACGACTGGTCCAACGAGTTCGGCTACTGGGGCGGCGCGAGGATCGTGAGCGAGTGACACAGATTGGGCGGCTGACGAATGGCACTTATCTCCCGAACAGGCATCGAAGCAGCGTTGTCCCGCATGGGCGAACTGGCTCATGAGCGTGGGATCTCGCTGGAACTGCTCGTTGTCGGCGGAGCGGCGATGGTCTTGGGCTACAACGCCCGGGCTTCAACGCATGACATCGATGCTGTGATCCTCGAACCGACTCAGGCGTCGGAAGTTCGATTGATGGCCGCCGACGTGGCGGCAGAGCTTGGTTGGCCAGACGACTGGTTCAACGGGGGCGAAGGGTTTCGTGCGCGGACGGCAACGCGGAAGGTTACTATTTGAAGCTGTCGGCATCCGGGTATATCAGCCGCCGGTCGAACAGTTGCTCGCCATGAAACTGAGTGCGTGGCGCGACGATGTCGATATCGGCGATGCCTCGATCCTGCTGCAAGCAGTTCGAGAGTCATTGACACGCGACGAAGTTTGAAGCCTCTTGGAGCCGTACCTCATTCCGGGACGTGAGTTGACCGCCCGCTTTGCACTGGATGACCTGTGGGAAACGACATGAACAGTTTGATCGAACAGTTGGCAAATGCCGCGCTGGCCCGCGACGCACTCCAAGTTCGCAGCTTGGCGCAGGAACTGTTCCGATCGAGTCCACGGCTGTCGAAGCTGGAGCAGCCGACGGCATGCAGCCCCGAAGTGTTGATCGTTGCCGCCGCGCTCGTGGAGCTTCTGGCCTTTCGCAAGCATGTCGCTGCTCCCGCATGGGCAATGGCCATCGGTGGCCTGGACATGCCGTTTCATCTGTTGAGCGCGGCCGATCAAATGCCTCGACTGCGCGCGTGGTGCGAAGCCGAAGCCCCGGAGCCCCTTCGCCGCAGAAAGCTGTTCGCCCCGCCCGATTTTCTCAGCGAGGAGTGACTCGTGTCGCGGGGACCGAAGAGCCGGAAACATCAATGCAATTTGAACAGTCGGTATCGAGTTCATTCGCTCGATCATCAAGGAAGGGGACTCGCCTGCCATGTCGTGCCACAGATATCTGAAGAGGGCTGCCGCGTCGTTGCGTCTGCCGTGGATGATGGCCGTTTGTCTCGCGGTCTTTGTCGGGGCTGACACGCTGGCTGACATTGCTCCCGCTCCACTCAGTGGCGGGAAGAATCTGACGTTCAAGGGAAACGCCAAAACCAAAGTGGCGATGGTCGATGAGGTCGTGAAACTGAAACTGTCGAGGGAGACCTGTCGCATTGACGTTGTGTTCACCATGAAGAACACGGGAACGAAAGCCGAGACAATGCAGGTCGGCTTCCCTCACGAATACCCCGGTGAGTTTGAGGACTTCAAAGCGGCGGTTGACGACAAACCGGTGGTGGTCAAAGCGGCCGCTGAATCAGAAAGCGACAGCTCGTCGAGCTTTTCCACCCCAAAAAGGTGGGAGCTCATTTATTGGAAGGCTTGGCAGATGACGTTTGCTCCCGACAAGCCGGTCAAGATCGCGGTGTCCTACTCGACGAAGTTGAGGAAAGGTTCGATGGGGACGGTCGTCATGAGTCCCGTTGCTCGTCTCATTTTGGAATCGGTGGCCAAGGAGGATCAACCTGCATTGCAGAAGCGATTGGACTCGCGGGATACGACATACATCTTGCGATCAAAAAATCACTGGTCAGGCCCCATCGGGCGCTGCCGCATTGAAGTCACGTTCGATGGCATGACGGCGGACAATCTCACACCGGGGAGTCTTCGCTTTGAACAATTTGCGGCCACGGTCACACGCGACAAAGTCGTCTGGGACTTGAAGGATTACGAACCGAAGGACGACGTTGATCTCACCATCACTCCGGAGATCACGAGAACGGCCATGCTCCAACTTTTAGAAAACGTTCAGAAGCAGCATCCGCACGATCCGAGCGTCACTGGCACGCTCTCGGTGTATCTGGTCGCAGCCAAACGCCAGCCCGAGGCAGACGCATTAATGTTGGGGCTGCTCAAACATTGGCAGGACAAGATCACCATCTTGGGGCGGGAGAGCGGACGTGGGCAATCACTTCAACAGGCGCTTCAGTTCTTAGAGTCGGAAAGTGTTCTCAGAATGATCCATAGGAAGATCGACAAAGAACAGAACCCGGCGGAGTTTCAGAACCCGTCTCAGTTCGCTCCCGTCATTGAGCGGATCGCGTTGCGGGTCCAAGATCAGTTGAAGTTCTTACCGCCGAATCAAGCCGATCGAACGAAGGATTACGTCGAACAAATCGACAAGATGCTGAAGTGGAGCCAGACGCACGCGAAGCCCTAGTGATCGCAGCCGGTCGCTGAATCAATGTCGCTGGAAGAAGAGGTCGAGTGATGTCGGATGAGGTTGAGGCGACATCTGCTATCAAGTCAGTGCGTGTTGAACCGGATCAGCTCGAACCGAAACGCGCCCCGCGTGAGTTCGAGGTGGGAGTGGTCTCGCGTGTGTTTGTGTTTTGGTCGTTGCGGCACGAAGCGACTCGGTGGCAGCCCGCGTTGCTCATCTTGTTACCGTTGTTATTGGCGGGTGTCTTGGCGGCGACAATGTGGCCGCGATTGGGAGTGCAGTTTGAGATGCCGGGGCGCACGGCGATGAGGCAACTGTTCTGGGTGGCCGCGTTGACGATTGGATTTGGTGGCGTTCAGTACGCGTCGAAGGCGGTCTGTTGGGAGTTGTCTCGCGAGATGCGCGACATCGTGCGGATGACGAGTCTCAATGCCCAGTCGCTGCTGTGGACGAAGACGTTGACGCGCTGGGGGACGATCGGCTGGTCGCTGCTGTTGTTGCTGCCGCTGGCGATGTTGGCCTGCACGTTGGGAGGCGTCACTCGCGATCAACTGCTGGCAGCGGCGTGTGGGTTAGCGCTGGTGGCAGCATTGGCCGGAAGTATCGCGATGCTGGCGGGCGTGCTGACGTGCAACTCACAGAACCCCGAGAAAATGGCGACCAACTTCACGGGAACGATTCTCGTCATTTACAACTTCGCGTTCCCGGCGGCGTCGCAGGCCGTCTATTGGGGATACTGGTATGCCACGGGAGAGCTGACGCCATCGGTCCAACTGTTGTGTACGCGCATCACGCTCTGTTCGCCGAGTGTCAGCGCGTCACAGATGCTGACCAGTCCGGGACTCTTCTCACCGCTGGATCTCGGCTATTGGCTGCACTTCGTGACGGCGGTCTGCTGTGCCGGAATGGCCTCACTGGCGATGCAATTCAAATGGCAGGGCGATCTCAGCGACGGGCCGTTCGCGGCACGCGAGGCGGACTCAAGCCGGCCCTCAAGCGCGAAGTCGGCCGTCACCGGGAGACCTCGGTGTTCCGATCACCCGTTCTTTTGGAAGGACGTGTACATTCTGAGCGACGAGCGAAAATGGGTGAACACGTGGTCGCTGTTTTACGGTGCGGCTCTGATTGGGATTGTCGCGCTCAATGTCCTCATGTTCCAAACGCCTGACTACAGCGCGATGACGGTCGTAGTGTCGATCGTCTCTCTCATCGCGGCCGCACTCGTGGTCTCGGTCCGGTTCGATGCGCTGCTAACGGCCGAGTTCCGTGATCGCACGTGGGGGAGCTTGATGCTGCTCCCTGTCGAACCGTGCGACTTGCTACTGACGAAACTGCGGGCGGCGCTCTGGGAGCAGCGGTTCGCCATGCTTCCCGTCGGAGCGGCACTGATCTCGCTGGTGTCTGCCCCACCACAAGAAGCCTTTGCAGTGGGCATGGCGGCGGTCCTCGCGCCGCTCGCCTGTGGTCTGTTGTGTCAGATGTCGTGCATCAACCAGTTGCTCGGAAAGAAATGGTGGGTGGGGCCAGTTCAAGCAGTGGCGTTCATCGCCGTCTTGGTTGGCTCAATCGCGCTGTGGAGCGTGTGCGGTGTGGCCGCAGGGTTCGCGGTAACGACAGTCTTGCTACTGGGAGTCTGCTTCGCCGTGCATTACGCTTTCGTTCAGCCGCTCGCACGCAGTTGGTCAGAACCATGACGACTTGGGGTCGGCACATGAACAACTGGCGGTATCAATCTGAGGACCGAGGCGAGCCGGGTGCCGTGAGGCCCCGGGTTCTTCGCCGAAAAGTCTTGGGCCTCACGGCACCCGGCTCACCCAAACCTGACAGTTGTTTCTGCGCCGGTCCTTGGGAGGCTTGTTGACGCGGTGATCTTCGCTGCCCCTCGCGAATAGACCGCACGCCGAAGGAAGCGGGGCGTTTAACCGCATGGGCAACGCCTTGGCTAGGCAACCCGCAGAACTTATACCGCACGCGGCCAAACATGAGACTTTGGCGAGCCGCCTGCCGTAAGGCTGCGGGTTCTTGATCGTTGACAGAAACCCGTGGCCTTACGGCACACGGCTCGCCTAAAACATCTCACTCATGGCCGCGAGAGGGATAATTTTCCAATCCGAAGTGTGAGGGATAACAAATGACTCGAACCTCGTCGGCGGGGACCTTCGATGCGCTGGTGATTGGTGGTGGTCCGGGGGGAGCAACTGCGGCGCTGTTGCTGGCTCAGGCTGGTTGGTCGGTAGTGCTGGTGGAACGGAAGGTCTTCCCGCGACGGAAGGTGTGCGGCGAGTATTTGTCGGCCACGAATTGGCCGTTGTTCGAAATGCTCGGTTTGGCGGAGGCCTTTGCCGACATGGCCGGTCCTCCCGTGACGCGAACCGCAATTTTTGTCGGTGGCTCCAGCGTACAGGCCGACTTGCCGAGGCCGATGCCGCGCGATGGACCGTGGGGACGGGCGCTGTCGCGCGAACATCTCGATTCACTGCTGTTGGCTCGTGCGGCGAGTCAAGGTGTGGACGTACGGCAACCGTGGCGCTGCGCGGAACTGACTCGCGATGGCGACGGGTACGTCTGTCGCATCGAATCCCAAGAGACGCGGCAGTCGTCCGAGTTGCGTGCCGGGTTGGTGATCGCTGCCCACGGCTCATGGGAGTTGGGGCCACTGGTGACGCAGCCACAGCAGGTCGCCTCGCACCCGCATGACCTGTTGGCATTCAAGGCTCACTTTCGGAATGCAGCGCTGCCGCCGGGACTGATGCCGCTCCTGAGTTTCACCGACGGATACGGCGGCATGGTCCATTGCGATCACGGCCAGACGAGCCTGTCATGCTGCCTGCGGCGCGGACGGCTGGAACGATTGCAGCGCAGCGGCGGGGAAGCGGCCGGTGAGACGGTGCTGCAACACATTCTCAATTCGTGTCCGGTACTGCGGCCGGTACTCGACCCGGCAGTTCGAGACGAACCGTGGTTGTCGGCCGGTCCCATTCATCCCGGCCTGCGCCGTTGTTATCGAGACGGCATCTTCGTGGTGGGGAACGCTGCGGGTGAGGCTCATCCGGTGGTGGCCGAAGGAATCAGCATGGCAGTGCAATCGGCGTGGTTGTTGACTCAACGCTTGATTGCCGCACGAACGCAATTGCACGAACGTCGGGTCGCCGATGAGGTCGGTCGCTGGTACGAGGCCGAATGGCGGCGCTGCTTTGCCCCGCGCATCCGAGCCGCCGCCGCAGTCGCTCACTGGGCGATGCGACCCAAACTGGTGGCCGCCACGATTCCCTTGATGCGTCGCTGGCCCGGCCTGTTGACCTGGGGTGCCCGCTTGAGCGGCAAGGCCCGGCTCGTGATCCACGCAGCGGTGCCGGTGTCCTGAGGTTCGTCGATCGCAATTCCGGAGCCTTCAATGCGGGGCGAGGTCGTCGATTGGTGATCGCCTTCCAGTCCCCTCGCCCCCGTCTTCGGGGGAGAGGGCTAGGGTGAGGGGGCCGATTGTTGGAGCGAGATCCAATCACCCACAGCGTTTCTGTCTCCTGCCATTGATTGGGCGTTACAGGAACGTGCTGTCTGCAAACAGAATCCCCCCTCACCCTAACCCTCTCCCCCCGAAGACGGGCGGGCGAGGGGACATGACAAGGGACGACTGCCAATTGGCAACGGCGCTCTTCTCCACGCGAGCAGAAATCGGCAGGGCCAGCGTCGCTTCACTGTGACATCTTCCAAGCCGATGCCAGTCGCCAGTTCACGAATCTCCCCCATCGTCAGCGCGGCTTTCACGCTGAGTGGCGCGTCGATATGAACAACGTCGGATCTCGTGAAGAGCCGGGCGGCGGCATGTGCCAGCAGCAGGCCCCCCACGCTGCGTCGCAGATCGTTGACCAAGACAAGCTGGTTCGTCGCTGCGGACATTTTGCGTAAAAGTGCGGCGGCTCGCTGATTGTCCAAGTGATGGAAGAACAACGACGAGATGACCACGTCGTAACCGCGAGGCAGCTCGGCATTGAGGACATCGAGCTGGCTGAACTCGATCGCGGCCCCGGCGGCCTCGGCACTCTGTCGGGCGAACTCCAGCGCCTGCGGGCTGAGATCAACACCGTGCAGATCGAGCTGCAGATTGGCTCGACGCGCCTTGCGCCACAGCCGCAGCGGGAGATCGCCCGCTCCCGTCGCGACATCGAGGACACGCAAGCGGTTGACCTTCAGTTCCCGGGCCAGTTGGATGATCGGTGACCAGAGAATACTCGCGCTGGCGCTGAGACCATTCAGTCGAGCCAATCCGCGCAGCGCCGCGAAGTGGCGCTGACGGTCCAACAACGGATCATCCATGACCTCCGGCTCGCAGACTCTTTCAGCCAGCCAGCGTATTTGAGCCATCTCCGAAACCTAGCAAGAGGATTGATTCGGCCAACCGCAGCTTTCAACCGCGAGGCGGAGGCACGACTATACTTCACGCGGTCACGAAAGAGGCCTTGGCGAGCCGCACGCCGTAAGGCTGCGGGTTCTTGATCGCCGCAGGAAATCCGCAGCCTTACGGCATGCGGCTCGCCTAAAACACATCACTCGTGGCCGCGCGAGGTATATATCCGGGGCGATCCGATAATTCCGAGGTCGTCTCGATATGCTCGATTCGGCTCGGACACTGGCACGCTTTCGATCATGTCACAGTAACCCGCCGCGTCAGCAAGGAATGGAAACGCTCCCTCGCTGACGCGGCGGGTTACCCGGAGAATCGGCCGCGCGGAATCATGAGTCGCAGTGTGGCTCACGTTCTCTCGATCGCCATCGACAGGCGGGCCTGCTCAAACACTACGGAAAGTTGGTTCAGGAATGGATGTCGTGATCGCCGGAATTGGAACCGCTCTCCCGCCTCATCAAATCTCGCAAGCGGTGGCCAGCGCGGGTGCGGTTCTCTACTGCTGTGAGCAGCCCGAACAGGCGCGGTCGGTCGGAGCGCTGTATCGGATGTCGGGCGTCGAAACTCGCCACTGCGTAGTCTTGAATCAGTCGGAGGGAACTCAGGCCGAACAACAGGACTTCTATCCTCCCCGGTCCACGGAATCACCGGCCGGGCCGACCACAGGAGAGCGCCTGCGGTTCTTTGAACGAGCGGCCGGACCGCTCGCGATCGAAGCCGCATCGAAGGCTTTGGAGCGGAGTGGCGTCGAGCCGCGTCACGTCACGCACTTGGTCACGGTCAGTTGCAGTGGGTTCTCGGCACCGGGGTTCGATTACGACTTAATCGACCAGTTGCCGCTGCGGCCCACCGTGGCGCGGACGCAGGTCGGGTTCATGGGTTGCCACGCCGCGCTCAATGCGTTGCGAGTCGCCCGCGCGTTTGTCGCTGCGGACCCCCAGGCCGTCGTGCTCGTCTGCTGTGTCGAGTTGTGCAGCCTGCACTATCAGTACGGTTGGGATCCCGAGCAAATTGTCGCGAACTCACTCTTCTCCGATGGAGCCGCAGCCTGTGTGGTCCAAGCCGCCGACGCAGGCCACTCGGCATCGGAACGACCGTTTCGCATTCTGGCGAGCGGATCGACCATGCTGCCGGACTCGCGCGATGCGATGACTTGGCGCATCGGTGATCACGGCTTTCGCATGACACTCTCATCGAGCGTGCCGGGCCTGTTGGCTCAGCACCTCTATCCGTGGTTGTCCGAATGGCTGGGGAATCACGGTCTTCGGCCCGAGAC
>JAYTXB010000131.1:0-9521 GCA_043743205.1 Schlesneria sp. | reverse complement strand
GGGTCGAGACTCTTTGAATGTCTGAGCCGCTGCAAAATCGGACGCAGGTACGCCTCGTAGTTGGCCGTGTCGCGCATGTCGTCGATGGTGAGCGTCACCACGCACTCGACCCTCTCCTCACCAACCCACTGCGGCGTGATGAGCTTGGGGAAGTCTTTGTGCGGATACCAGACCTCGTTCGAGTCGAGATACGACAGCTGGTTGCCGTCACCCGCCAAGAGAAAGCCATTGGCCACAAACAACGCGAGAAACGAAAGTAGGGATCGCATGAGAGGCACCTCGCAAAATCAACCGCGTCGGATTGAGAACGACACTCGACACGGGCATCATGCCGAGCGGTTTTCACATCAGCAACACTTTGAAAGGCGGGCTAACCACGGAAAGCACGGAAGGGGACGGAAAGGAAGAGAATTGGCGTGAGACAGGCCGCATCAAAACCATCGCCGAACCCCGCCAGTGTGTTGGTCGTCGTTTCCAACACTCACCCTTCGCGAACGAGCCGATCGTTGAGCAAGCTTTCGGCGTCTTGATTCCGTGAACTTCCGTGTTTTCCGTGGTTCCTCGCTTCACATCATGAGCATCCTCGGACTTGACATTGGCGGCGCGAACATCAAGGGGGCGGATGAGGCCGGGCGGACGGTGAGTCGTCCGTTTGCGATGTGGAAGCGGCACGAACAATTGGCGGACGAAATCGCCTCGATCCTCGCCGAGTTCCCACAGACCGAGCGGCTGGCCGTCACGATGACCGCCGAGTTGGCTGACTGCTTTGCGACGAAGAGCGAAGGGGTGCGGTTCATTCTCGCTGCGGTCGTGGCCAGCGCGGGTTCGGCATCGGTCGAGGTCTGGACGACGGCAGGGCGGTTCTTGTCCGCGAGTGAAGCGGCATCGCGCCCGATGGAGGTGGCGGCAGCGAACTGGCACGCGCTGGCGACGTGGTGCGGACAGATGGCTCTGTCGAAGCGAGAGCCAGGCGAAAGAAAAGCCCCCCTCACCCTAACCCTCTCCCCCACTGTTTTCGTGCCTTCAAAGACAGGCGGGGGCGAGGGGACAAGGCGGAAGACACGTGAAGAAGAAGTCGCCGGTCTGACTCTCGACTCTCGACCCTCCGCTCTCGACGCTTTCCCCCCGTCACTGCTCATCGACATCGGGACGACGACGACGGACATCACTCCGCTCGCTGATGGCCGGCCTGTTGCGCGGGGGCTGACCGATGTGGGGCGGCTGCAAATGGGTGAGTTGTCGTACTCGGGGGTGAAGCGGACGCCGGTGTTCGCGTTGGCTCACAGCGTGCCGTTTCGGGACGGCTATTGTCCGCTGGCGGCTGAGTTGTTTGCGACGACGCTCGATGTCTACTTGTTGCTCGGTGGCATCGCTGAGGACGCGACGGACATCGAGACGGCGAACGGTAAGCCCGCGACGAAGGCCGCTGCGTATGATCGGCTGGCACGCGCGTTGTGCTGCGATCGTGATGAGATCTCGTTCGACGAAGCTGTTCAGATCGCGAGGTTCCTCGCCGACGTGCAGCGTCAGCGGTTGGCCGGGTCACTCGAACGAGTCGCCGCGCGGTTCGAGACGCCGATCGAGACGGTCATCGTATCGGGGTCTGGTTCGTTCCTCGCGCGGCGGCTGATCGCGGAGAACCGTCGGACGACTGCCGCGAGAATCGTATCGCTCGACGATCAACTCTCGCCCGGCATCGCAGAAGCGGCATGCGCGTATGCCGTGGCGAAGCTGTTGGAGAGCGCGTTGGAGGATGGACACTCTTGCCTGTCCTGATTTCGTGGTGGCGAGACGATGTCGAACACCGGACGGGCAAGGGTCATAGGCCGTCACGGCGCATCGCTCAGCAGCGTGGCCACACGAACGGCATCTCGAACGGTCGGTAGATCACTCGCGCGACCTCGCAACGAAGAGATCAGTGCGTCGAGGAACGGATCGCGGGATGTCGGTGGAGGGGGAAGCGGTTCATCGACGATCTCACCGTCGGCTGTCCGCGTGTAGAGCCGTCCGTTCCGATAGGCACCGTCAGTCCCTTCGATCATCCAGCCCGAGCGGAACCCGAGTAGCGATCGCGTTTGAATCTCGATGATTGCGGAGATGTTCTCGGCGAACTCGAAACTGGCGACGAAGCCTTCGCTGTGATCGTGAGCGGACGGGAAGTGTCGCCAGACGATCGGGGCGGTCGCAGTGGAAGTCGTCAAACCGGAAGTCTCGATCAATTGCAGCAACTGATCCAGCACCGGCGTCCCGAGTTCCCTCGCCACGCCCCGGGAGAACGTTTCGTTCGGCAGACACTTGTCGTGGACGGTGTATCGCAGACGACGAAGCTCACCGAGCCGACCGCTTTTTAATGCGGATTGAGCGAGCAGGAAGTCGCCGTCCCAACGACGCGGTTCGTAGATCGCGGCGACCTGGTGGCAGTCGCGGGCGATCTCGTCCAGACGTTGCAGCTCCTCGACCGTCAGCGATTGCGGGTCTTCCACGAGGATGGGCTTCGCGCGGGCCAACGCTTCGATCATCCAATCCAGCGGCGCGCCCGCTGCGAAGTAAACGAGGCGCGGTTCGGGAGCCTTCATCACGTCGAATGGCATCAGGTATTGAACGGACTGTGGCGACGTGACACCAGTAAGTTGCCATCGCTCATCCACTGTCCGTTCGAGATCGACCCAACGCGCGACGAGGCTCAGGTCGTTGCGCAGGGACAGCCGTTCGCAAAAGAATCGGCTCGCAGCGGAGCAACCGATCACTCCGACACCGAACGGTTCAGCAGCGTTCGTCATCTGACTGAAGCTCCGCTCACGAGGCTTTCAACATACCGCTGACTTTCAGCTTCAACTTGCCGGTACATTTCGTCCCCTGCGGGAAGTTGACCTTCAGCAACAAGACGCCATCTTGCTTGGGCGTCCATTCGTGTTCGTCCTTCACAGCGAACGGCGGTGGTCGGTTGGCATTGCCGTTGTTGTTACGGTTCGGCTGTTGATTGGCGGGCATGACAACCCCCATCAAAGTCCCCATCGGGATGCCTGCGATCATGTCGCTGGCGGGGTCTTGCGCGGGAACTCCTTCGGCCGTCAGCTTGCCCGCAGCGTCGAACTTGTAGTCCCCTTCAGCGGTGATTCTGGCCAGCTTGCCCCCCGTCACCACACCGATCTGAACCCAGCCTTTGCTCACGTCGAGTTCGTATTCAAACTCACTCTGGTTGAGGATCTGATCGTTGAGCGAATCGATCTTCTTCTGGATGGAGTCGTTCTTCGGGTCGAGCTTCAGCAAGACTTCGAGCAGCAGTTTGGCTCGTTCGGGTTGACCGGCTTCTTCAAAGTCGCGAATCAGAGTGGCGGTGTCTTTGATGAACGACTTCTGCACGTCTTCCATGCGCACGTCGAGTTTTTTCATCTCGCCCGGACTGGTAGTCTTGGTGCGCGGGGTCTTCGTCTTGCCTGTCTGAGCTTGAGCGAACGGTCCCCACACGAAGCTCGCGACCACGATGACAGCCACGACGACCACGGCGGTCGCCCCGCGTGTCCAAAACAATTGTGTCCTACTGGCAGGTCGAGCCACGATGAATTCCTTCGAGCGAGAACAGTTGAGCAGACTTCCGAATGAAGGCCACTGCCATTAGAGGCACTTGTTCCCCTGTTCGCAATTGGCCCGAGGCTGACTGCGGCTTCTTCGCCAAGTGAGCGAGGTTGCAGTCGTGATCCCTCGTGCGGCGATCAATGAGACCTCGGGAAGTCGCCGCGTTTCTCCAGAACATGACCATTTCAACGCGCCGCCAGCACTTTGGCGAGGTGCGGCTACGTCTCGCAGCTGACCGCGCGAGGCCTCACTGGTGTTCACGATCTAGTTGCGCTCTCTCCCCCCGAGGGCGGGCGAGAGAGCGCAAAATGTGTGGCCACCGACGAGCGACTGGACTCGGGCCCCGACACCGAAGCTGGCGAGTCAGCCATTGAGAGCAGACTTGGGCATAACGCTCCGTCAGAAAAGCACTCTCGTTACTCGCGATCCGCGGAGTTGACGGTGAGTCGCCTGAAGGAAGTGTGGGATGAGTTCTGCAATTCGAGGGCAGTCTGAATCATTTCAGCCTGCGGCCAACAGGGACGACGGGGCCTCGCTGACGCCGGCGAACTTGGCCGTCACTCGCATCGGCGGCAGTGCACATTTGGACTCGCCCGAGATCATTTCCGAGGCGAGCATTCTCACGCAACTGAGACGTTTTCTCGTGAAGCAGTGCTTGGGAGAAGGTGGCTTCGGCACGGTCTATCTGGCGAATGACCCCGACTTGAATCCCCCGTGGCGATCACAGTTCCGACTCGGTAGCGGATCACGACGAGCAGCTCGTCGTCGGCACACTCCCGCCGCTGCTCGTCGCGCGTCCGCACGCGACGCTTCAACACCTCGACCAGGAGCGGTCCCTTCGAGCCATCGCGCACTTCGACCTCGGTCCACGCGCTGGCGGGCTGAGCCTGAGTCCACGTCGAGACGCTCTGCCACGGACGCTGCGGCGGACGACCGACACCGGACCCTGCAGGCGGTTCCACTTCGAGATCGCGGATCGACGTGTTGCTCGGCACGGCCAGCAGGTACTGCTCGTGCAACGCCCGCAAATCCCGGCGAAACCAGCTTGAACGGCCCAGCTCGTCATCGCCGGTGATCCACTGATGAGGCCGCTTCAAACCCTGCCGCGCCAACAGTTCCAAGACCCGTTGGTGCCGCGTGCGAAACTTCGTCCCCTGCCGCACGCCCGCCTTCTTCATCCGCGCCGCGTCCTGCGTCCACTCCTCGGGCAGGTACAGTCGCAGATCGACCAGCGCGTGTTCGCGCTGCGACACGTACCCCATGCCGACCGCCACCTGGCAGTTGTCGGTCTGCCCCAACCGGCCACACCACTGCCGCGCCACCCCGACCGACTCGCGCCTCGACTTCGGGAAGGACGACGGGGCGAACACGCTCACCCCATCCGGCTCACCCCGTTCGCAACCGATCTGCCGCGCGAGTTCGTCACGCAGCGGAACAGCGTCCCACTCCGATGTCCCCACCGGTGTTCTTGCTCTGCGATGGACGCAGAAGTTCGGCAACGGCAACCGCTCCTGACCGAACCGAGACGCGATAGACTCGGCGTTCTTGTGAGACAGGTCCGACAGCAAGCCCTGCACGAAAGTGACCGCGTGTTCGCCTTGCTCCCGCCGCGCCAGCGAGGCCACAAACGGTTCCATGAATCGCTCCCATCGAGGGACCACCTGCTCGAAGATCGCCGGTGCCACCACACACTCACCCAACACGGCGGCCTTCCGCACCTCAAACTCATTCGCGTCCATGCTTCTGCTCCCGCCCAGAGATCGCGCTCCATCGCAAATCGCTCAAGAACCAGTTGTCGCAAAAGTTGCCTTGTGTCAGCAGAAGCCAGACAGTCGAACTAACGAGGACGTGACGTTCGCGGCGTTCGCCACGCCGGATTGGCGGCACACGCGGTCTCTGGCGCGGGGAACGGCCTTGTTGATCGGCGATACGCTGGAGACCGATTTCAGAATTCATCGATCTATAGCAGGGCTTGGTCCAACGGGTGACGGAGATGGGCGAGGCTTCTTTCCGCACATTTCGATGATGGTCGCGTCGGCGACGGGCGAGTTCCTCGGACTGGCCGGTAAGGAGCTCTTTTATCGTCAGCCCGCTCCCGAGGGCGCGACCTCGCATCAGGCGTTGCAACGTCAAAAGTCCGTATGGCTCCGATTGATGTCGTAAGCAGTTGGCCGTTAAAGATTACGAAGCACAAACTTATGGCGGAAAATCCATTTCCCATTGGCCTGTCTCTTTTGGATATCAGGCTCGTCAGGATATATCCACAAATCCATTTCTAATGGAACTCCCTCATCACGGTGAAGATCAAACGACTTCGGCTTAATCCAAGCGCACCACTGCTGATGACGAGAGTTTTTTTCCGGTGGGGACGGTGCGATATTCTTCGTCGATCCGTCTGGCGAGTTAGAAACAAAAGTAACTTCAGGGCCATCGCCGACGGGGAACTGCCGATAAACAGTAATGATGTCCGAAATATCAGTATAGTGGCCATTCTCCTTCAGCACAAACAGGCATGCTTCGTTACTGAGCGCTGATAAAGCTGTTGGAACTGAAAATTGAACCTTAATTACCATATCGCTACTTCTATCGAAAACTGTTGGCAATGCACTTTCGTCAGCCTGAGTTACAGACAATTCCGACACCGCTTCCGGATTGAGAAATGAGAGCGCTGGCTTGGGAAGACTGCGCCAATAATATAACGTGACCAGTGCGCAGACTAAAATGACGGCGAACAAGGCGTTTTTATTACCATTCGACATGATCGCTCCCATTTCGTGTCCCCATGGCCCTCCAGATATTCACGTCGATCGTATTCATTATCGAACGCACTGACCCGTCACAAAGAAGCACGTTGACAGCATTGTTATGCAAGCTGGAGGGTGGGGTCGCAGAATTATACAACGGCAATCCGTTGGCGATTGCTGGCGAGTTATAACATCCGGGCACATTTGGTGGTAATATGTGATCATAACCAGTGTCGCCCGCCCCCGTAGGGCGTACGTCGAGTGGATATGGTGTCTGTCGATCCGTAGCGCACGCTGCTGCCAGGGCGGCTTCTGTCGCATACAAAATGGACGGATACCAAAGCACCCGGCGGGGATCGAGTGAACGAAGTACAGATTCGGAATTTCCCTGATCCGAAATCAGGCACAGCAGTCGCTCAGATGCCGCAGCGGTTTGCGACATCCCATCCGTGATGTCCGCAGATTTGATATCGCGTGTAGTCAGAAAATGGTGTTGGACGATCATTCCGTTACGCTGTTTCGTTCGGAACCGAGTCCCGTCGTTAATCATGTAGCTGCGGTCTCGCTCCGTGGGTGGGGCGTTGCGTGGGTCGGATGGACAGCGAAACGAATTCTCCTGATTATCAACATAGCCGCTTATTCGAGAAAAGCAAAAACCTGTCGTCGGTAAAACCCCGTTTGTTTCCTCAAACTGATGAAAAGCCAAGCCGATCTGGTGCAGTTGGTTTTGGCACTGCATTTTCCTCGCACGTTCACGGCTGTACGCGATTCCCGGAAGCAGTAACGCCATCAACAAAGAGAGTATGCCAATTACGGTGAGAACCTCAATAATCGTGGCTCCAGTTCGACTCTTATCGAAAGCTCTCATAACACATACTCCTCAACGCACCAGATCAGAAGATTACGGGATTTAGTTTGCCGTTGCTTCGCCGCGACCTAACTCCGCCACATATGTATATGTTCCATCTGAATTTGTTATGAAGCGATTGACTTTCCACTTAACGATGGAGCCGCTTGGGTAAAGCGTGGCGTCATTAAATGGCGCACCGTAGATGTATTTCATCATACCTCCTGTGTCTGCCATGTCTTGGACCCCAGTGGTGGTGTCAGTATATGTTGGAGGCATCGTCAGTGGCGAGTTTACCTTGGACTTGATCGTTTTTGCCTTCAATGAGTCGTTTTGAATCGGGGGGTACTGCAAAACCACGACCGTTCCGCCAGAAACAGCGGCCGAGGAAACGAGGAGTAGTACAGCCGCGACCCGAAGCCGCACATTCAACAGAACTTTAACCATAACGAAGAACCTTTCTCTCATTGCAATGCAGCCCCGAATCAGGACAGAGAGTCAACCACATAGTTGATCCCGATTACCACTAAAATGCGGTGATTCTACGATTGGGGCAAGCGAAATGATACCCCCCCCCCCGCATTTGCAACCCACACGCTTGATTGTATCGACAGCGAAGTGGCAAAGAGCCTTCGCGGTGAATGAGATATTAATATGAGTTGGTGCTGATTGTCGAACGCGACTTGCTTGTGTAAGCGATCCGGCTTTTCGGAATCCCATGAGATGTCAGCACGATCGTTAAGGACTTCCTCGAAGTGAAGAGTTTTTTTCTTGCCAACCGCGTATTGCATCCTTGTCTTTTTGAATTGCTTGATACTTCGCAAACGATTGGCTCATTTTGTTTGTGTCGGCTACGATGTCTCGCGCGGCTGAGGTATCCTGCCGCCGACTCGAATCGTTGCGAACTTCAGACAGAGGTGACACACGTGACACAGCAATGGATGGCTATCGTCGTTTCTCGGATGGCGGTGATGGTGGCCGGGATCGCGTTCGCGGCGGGTTGCTCTCCAACACCACAGACTGTCGTGACCAAACCTGCGGCCAATCTGTATGGCTACGGTGACACCGTCGATGACTCGATGATCCAGTTCAAAGATGAGGTAACGCCGCAAGCGAACCCCGAGTCCGACTTGACGACGCTGGCGTTCACCGACAAGTCGGGGAAACAGGTTGCGTTGAAAGACTTCCTCGGCAAACAGCATGTGATCCTGGTCATCACGCGGGGTTACGGCGGTTCGATCTGCCCGTACTGCTCGACGCAGACTTCGCGGCTGATCGCCAACTATGCAAAGTTTCAGGAACAACAGGCCGAGGTCATCGTCGTCTATCCACTGGAGAAACCCGCCGATACGCCGCGTCTGGATGAATTCGTGGCGCGGGCCGTCCTCAAACTGCCTGCTGCCGAGAAATCGGTCCCGTTCCCGCTGCTGTTGGATGTGGAGTTGAAGGCGGTCGATGCACTCGGCATTCGCAAGGACTTGTCAAAGCCCGCGACTTACATTTTTGACAAGAGCGGCCAACTTCGTTTCGCTTACGTCGGTGCCTCGCTCGCCGACCGCCCGTCAATCAAGGCGATGCTCGATCAACTCGCACAGCTCAACAAGACGTGATCGCCCGGCCTTTTTTCCAAACGTCCAATGACAAGTGACCAACGACCTTTGCCCACGGCTTGGCTTCTCCATGACCGCCGAATCCACTCAAGAGTTCCTGACGATCGCGGGCCAACAAGGACTGTTGGCGACGGAGACGTTGTACGACCTCGCTGAAGAGGCGGCTGAACGGCAGATCGACGCGGTGTCGTTGGTCTTACAGAAAGGGCTGCTGTCGCCAGTCCAGATTGAGATCGTCGAGACGCTACGTCAGCCCGCGAAGTCGATCCCCGGCTATGAAATTCAGTCGGTCCTCGGTCACGGTGGAATGGGCGTAGTCTATCGAGCGCGGCAACTCAATTTGAATCGCGTCGTAGCGCTCAAGACGATCCTCGTCAATCAGGCTGCGAATCCCACGATGGTCGCGCGGTTCGAGCAAGAAGCTCAGACGGTCGCCAAACTGGTCCACCCGCACATTGTCGGGGCTTACGATTTTGGGCGTCATGCCGGGCGACTCTACTTCGCGATGGAGTACGTCGAAGGGGAAGACGCCGAACACTACGCCACGCGCGAACATCCTCTCAGCGAGCGCATTACGTGGAGCTTGATTCGGCAGGCGGCAGCCGGTCTCGCACACGCGGCCGCGCTGGGTGTCGTTCATCGCGATATCAAACCGGCCAATCTGTTGCTCGTCACGCCGCCGCAGGGATATCCGCTTCCTGCCGGTATGCCGATGGTGAAGATCGCTGACTTTGGGTTGGCATT
>JAYTXB010000130.1:0-9336 GCA_043743205.1 Schlesneria sp. | reverse complement strand
GCAATCGCGCGCACGACCTCGACTGCATCGTGTTCGCGAATTTGAGCGCCGTCGGCGGCGTTCCAGACTCGCACCTTTTTGTCGGCCCCTCCCGAAACGAGGTGTTGCTGATTCGTGGCGTAAGCCAACGAAAAAGTCCCGCCCGCGTGACCGGCCAGCGTGCGGACCTCCGTCCCTTCGTTGGCCTTCCAAATTTTGATCGCCCCGCTGGCGTCGGCGACGGCGACTTCCTGATTGTTCGGATGAATTGCGACCGCCGTGATCGCGGCCGCTTGTTCCGGATAAGCCTTGATCAGCATCCCGTTGTTCACGTCGAACAGACGCGCGATCTTATCCTCGCACCCGGTGACGATCCGTCCGCCGTCGAACTGGAAGCAGAGCGACGTGACCGCGCCGTTGTGACCATCCAGATTCCGCAGCGGCTGCTGATTGCCGTTGTTCCACAGGCGGCAGGTCTTGTCGTTTGAGCCGGTGGCGACCATCGAGTTGTTCGGATTGACTCGCATCGCGCGGATGATGTCGCCATGTCCGGCGGCCACCTTTTGCGGAACGCCCGCATTCGGCCAGCGCTTCACCAGACCATCGGCTCCACTCGTCATGATCCAAGCATTATTGGGCGGATAGCCCAGCCCAGTGATCTCAACCGAGTGAGCACCGAACACACCCTGCGATGCGCCGTCGGCCGGATTGAAGAGCCGCACGAACCCCGCCGCATCGGCCGCTGCGACTTGCAGCTTGTCCGCGCGAAAGGCGACCTTCACGATCGGGTGAGGCAGGCCACCGATCTCCTTCACGAGTGCCCGATCGGCCGCGTTCCAAATCCGCAGCACTTTGTCCGCGCCGCCTGTCAGCCACTGCGTCCCATCGGCGTTCAGCGCGAGACTCGTCGTCCCCGCGTTGGCCTGGTGCGAGAGAACCGGCTTCGCGACTGGCACGTCCCACAATCGGATCGAATTATCCAGCGACCCACTGACGAGGCGACTCCCATCCTTCGACAGCGCCGCGCACAAGACCAACCCGGTATGTCCGCTCATCGTCCGCAGCGTCGTCGCCGAATTGAGGTCCCACAACCGCAGCGTCTTGTCGAACGAAGCCGTCACCAACTTCGTCCCGTCCGCCGAATAAACCGCCGCATAAGCCGGATCGGTATGCCCGGTCAAAATCTTCGGCTCGACGGCCCAAGCGGGCAAGGCGATGGCGAGCAGTGCTACAGAAAGGAAGAGTCGATTGAGCATGGATGAGACTCCAGATTTGAAATCACGATTGTTGCTTGAGAAGGCTTGGTCAGCTTTCAACACGTGGTGGACTGACATATTTATGGGACGCATTGCTGTCCAAATGCCCCGACTTCAGTGACCAAAGGCACGATAAATCTTCAACCAACGTTGGCGAGCGATCAACACTTCGGCTTCACGGTGAGGCGTCCGAAAAAACTCGTCCGAGGAACACATCATGGCCGCCAACTGCCGGACTTTCGTTCTGGTTGGCGTCTCGCGCACCTCCTCGACCTCGCGACGATTGGCGGCGTTGTGTCCCGCCAGCCACGCGCGAACCTGCGCGGCGTTCATTCCTGTTTTCGACATTGCAACGTCTCCCGGACTTGGCCAATTTGGTCGGAGCTAATTGGTGTCGGGGAGTGTGTCAGATCGGAGAACGGTTCTCAATCGCCGCGACCGTTTGACGGAGACGCTGGGTGCAGTCGCTCAGTGACTCCAAAACAGTGGCACGTCGATGAGTTATTCAACGGTGTGAAGCAGAGCCACCCCGCCCCGCAATTCAAACATCGACAGCAAGGCTGGGGTGCCGTGTCATGGAGGACGCAGTAGAATCTGGAAAGTTGAGATTTCGACGGTGTGCAATTCATCTACTAGGTCGCGGTCATGGCTCGGTCTGATCTACTTTTGGCGTTGGTTCGTGCGGGAACGCATGGAGACAAACCGGCATTTCGGCAGACTGTTGAGGCACTTGCTGCGGAAGAACGGCAAAAGCGGCACACAGTCTTGGCCGACCAATTGGCCGCTCTCATTGCTACAAACGGAAGCTCGTCAAACGGTTCATTGGCTCCATACGCCAACGGTTCTACGCGTCCCGATATGCTTTTTCACGAACTATCACCCAAACGCCGGTTGGAGAATTTGATCCTTTCCAGTCCCGTGGCGAGTGCGTGTCGCGAGCTGATTGACGAGCAGAACCGCTGCGATCTACTCCGATCGCACGCATTAGAACCTCGGAACCGTGTCTTGCTGGTTGGTCCTCCCGGCAACGGGAAGACCACACTCGCCGAAGGGATTGCTGAATCGCTGGCAGTTCCCTTGATCGTCCCCCGGTATGAGTTGCTTATCGGGAGTTACCTTGGCGAGACGGCGGCACGGTTGGCTCGCGTCGTTGAATATGCACGATCTCGTCCTTGCGTTCTGTTCTTTGACGAATTCGACACGCTCGGCAAGGAACGCGGGGACAAACACGAGACTGGCGAAATCAAGCGAGTCGTCAGTTCGCTGCTGCTTCAGATGGATTCACTTCCGTCCTATGTCGTGCTGATTGCAGCGACGAACCACGCAGAATTGCTGGATCGCGCCGCATGGCGACGGTTTCAATTGCGTTTGGAATTGGCATCGCCCACCAAGGCACAGAGAACAGAATGGCTCACTCGATTTTCCGAAGTTCGCGCATTCAATTGGGGAATGGAACCCTCCAAGATCGCGGCCCAACTAAGCGCGACGAGCTTTGCAGAACTGGAACAATTCGGGTTGGATGTCGTGCGACAGCATGTTCTTTCGCTTCCCAATGGCGACATCGGTCGGATCGTTGGAGCTAGGCTTCAGCAGTGGAAGCTTCGTCAGGCCGTGAAAGACGCGGCCCACGATTCTGAGGTGGCTGACTGATGCCCGAAAAACCTCTGTTGCTGTTGCCCAGCCCGGTCAACGTTGTAAAGCCTACTGGTCGAGGTTTTGGTGCCAAGATTCATTCACCGGATCGAAGTTCGCAGGGTCGAAGGCTGGATCCTCAATTCACCGTTCTGGCGAACGCATTTCAGAACAAGACAGCCGTTCTCGCCGACAATCCGGGAAGTGAGCCCCCCGAATTGATTGTTGTGATCGAAACCGTTGGTCCAGTACAGAATTTCTTTCGAGCCGTTTCCAACATTCCAGAATTGAAATGGCAATTTGAGTGGGACGACGAGATTGATCCGGATCGTGACTTCTTCCTCGAAGACACACCGAAAAAGACGTTGAATGGCTTCGCCTATCTGATGCTTTGTAATCAGCAAGCGATGAACGAGCTTGAGGCACTTTGGAAGCGGTGGAAGAGAACGGGAGACGTGCCATACGGTTTCGGACCATGGAAGGAAGCCTTCCGGGTACTGAAGACGATCCGTCGATGGAACGGGGAAGACCGGATTCGCGGGACCGGACTCGAAGAGTACGCCAAAGAGCTTGAGGCTCGCGGCAAAACGGCAGCTTGCGAACTGGAACTCTGGTTTCGTGACAAGCCAACTGATCGCGACGCTTCAGAGCAGCGGATACGTCAGCGGGTGGCACAGGCGGGTGGTCAAGTTGTGTCAGCGTTCGCGCACGCGGGTATTCGCTATCACGGACTCCTGATCCAGATCCCGTCGCAAGCAGTGCAATCACTTGCGGAACTGAAAGACGACATTGCTCTGCTCAAGTCTGACGATGTGTTTGTCATTCGGCCGGCCGGACAAAGCCTCTCACCGCTGAGAAGACAGCCAGACGACGGAGTCACTTTCACCACGTCGCTCCCACCATCACAGTTGCCGACCAATCAGCCAATAGCCGCTTTGCTGGATGGGTTGCCGCTTCAGAATCATCTGCTGATTCGAGACCGACTCATCGTCGTCAATCCCATCAGCGAGTATCCGGCGGCTCGACGCGAGCATGGAACACAGATGGCGTCGGTGATCATTCGTGGGGACGTTTCACTGAATGAACCGCCGTTGCCTCGGCCAATTGTCGTGCGACCAATTCTTGTCGCTGATCCCAATTCAGGCTTGTCGGAAAGCATGCCAGCCAACCGGTTGGTAATCGACGTTGTGCATGAAGCGATTCGCGATTTGGTAGCGGGCGATTCCCCTCTTGCTCCAACCGTGCAAGTCATCAATTTCTCAATCGCCGATCGGTACGCACAGTTTGATCGGATCGTGTCATCTTGGGCGAGGATGATCGACTGGCTCGCTCACGAACACAATTTGCTGTTCATCGTCAGTGGGGGGAATCATCCAGACCAAGGCCTTGAAACCACTGTTGAGAGAGCTGTATGGCCGACATTAACTCCAGACCAAAGGCAAGACGAGTTGTTGAAAGCCTACGTTCGCGATGGGCGAAATCGACGACTGCGTCCTCCCGCTGAAGCGATGAACGCACTCACTGTCGGCGCGATCGCTGATGACGATGCCCCACCGGACCCGCTTCCACGAAGTTTCCAGCCATTTTCATCGCGTCAACTGCCAGCACACTATTCCGCAATGGGGCTGGGACCGCGCCGCACGATCAAGCCAGAAATCTTTGTATCTGGCGGTCGATTGCCAGTCAGAGAACGACTAGTTCATCCCGTCACTGGAGTTGCGTTTGATGATGCACCAATAGGTCGAACAGCAGGTATTCAAGTTGCGGTACCAACCGAAGATGGACGCCTTGATCAAACGGCATTTGACCGTGGGACGAGCCATGCTGCCGCATTGACAACGCGAAACGCAGTCTTGCTTTGGGATGTGCTTGAGGAACTTCGATCAGAGCGACCGCTGCAACTTCAACAGGAATTCTTTCCGGTGCTGCTGAAGGCGATGCTTGTCCACGGCGCGTCGTGGGCGGTCGCACGCCCCGAATTGAATCGCGCCCTCGGTGGTGGACTCAACGACGAACAGTTTCGTCAATTGACGCAGCGAATCCTTGGCTACGGCCGCCCCGATTTCGCTCGTGGAATGGCGTGTACCTCACAACGGGCGACGATGCTCGGCTGGGGAAGTCTTTCGTGTGATCAGGCACATGAAATCCAAATTCCACTGCCGAGAAGCTTGTCGGGAAAAGTCGGCTGGAGGCGAGCCACAGTAACACTGGCGTACTTCAGCCCGATTCTGGTCGGAAGCCAAAAGCATTTGGTCGCCGACTTACGGTTCAAGGTCACTGCGGATGAATGCAAGCTGTTGCAAGTCAGACGAACTCATGGTGACTCAGACGCGGTTGTCCGAGGAACAGTTCAGCATGAGGTCTTTGAAGGTGAGAAAAGAGCATCCAACTACGGCGATCACCAATCGCTGGCTATCCAAATCATTGCGTCGGAATTAGGGCGCGGGTTCGTGCAACCAGTTCGGTATGGATTGGCGGTGAGCCTTGAAGTTGCCGAAGGAGTTGCGATTCCCGTGTACGACGAGATCGCGGCTCGAATACGTCCGCGAGTGGATGCAACAACGGGCAGGTAAGTTCGCGTTGAACAAACGCCTTCCCAAGAAATCAGTTGTTCGTGGGAAATTCGGCGACTGCGCAACCGCATCAACGCGGCTGGGTGGCCGGGGCTGGACCAACGGGAAGCCCCGGTCTTCTGACGACCGACAAGTGATTCAAACACGCCGTAAATCGAGAAGTCCGTCCCGTGGTTGCGGGCTACTCTTCCGGGGTTTCGCCCAAGGCGGCTCCAACCCCGGCCACCCAGCCGGGCTCAATGCGGTGCGTCTCGAAGACTCGACGCACCCTACGCCACCGCGTCAGAACAGTTCGTCGATCGGTTTGCCGAACGGGAGGACTGGATGAGGGCGACCGGCGTGGTCGGTGTAGTTGATCGTCGGATCGACGCCGAGGTGGCGATAGATCGTGGCGAGGACATCCTGAGGATGCTTCGGGTTGTCCTTGACCACGGCGGCTTGCGAGTCAGTCGCTCCGATGGCGCGGCCTCCTTTGACTCCGCCTCCCGCCAGTGCGGCGCTGAAGGCACTCATCCAGTGATCGCGTCCGGCGGTCGCGTTGACGCGCGGCGTGCGGCCGTGTTCGCCCCACGCCACAACCAGCGTGGTGTCGAGCAGCCCGCGCTGGTCGAGGTCCTCGATGAGCGCCGAGTAACTCTGGTCGAACGGCGGCAGGAAGCCGTTCTTCAGCGACCAGAAGTTGTCGTCGTGCGTATCCCACCAGCGCAGGTCCACAGTGACCAAACGAACTCCCGCTTCGACCAGTCTGCGGGCGAGCAGCAGTCGCTGATTCCAACCGGGGTTGTCTCCCCCCGCCCTCATGCGCGGCGTGTATTGCGGGGGATAGCCGTACCGATCGCGCGTGGACTGTGGTTCGGAATCGAGATCGAACGCCTGCCTCACGCGCGACCCGGTGATGATCTCCCATGCCTGACGCTGGTGTGCGTCCATGGCGTCGAGCGTTCCGGTCAGATCGACATCACGGCGGATTCGGTCGAGCGCCCCCAGCAGTCTGCGGCGATCGGCCGTTTGATCGACGGCCATTCCCTGCGGGACGGCGAGGTTGGGGACTTCAAACTTCTGCCCCTTGGCGGCGGGATCGACCATCGTTTGAAAGGGCTGACAGGCCGCACCGAGATAGGCCGCTCCGGTGCCGGGGATCATGCGCGGCACCATGACGTAGGCCAGCATCGTCGGGTCGAGATGCTGCAACTGCCTGGCCACGACCGACCCCATGCTGGGGTGAGCGTTCTCGCTCTCGTTCTTTCCGGGAGCGTGTCCGGTGAAGACCACCTGATCGCCGCGCGAGTGACTGACATCGCCGTATTCGGGCGGATGCTGCAGGCTGCGCACGATCGACCATTTGTGCATGATGGCCGCCGTCTGCGGCAGCAGTTCGCAAATCTGCAGCCCCGAGACCGAAGTCGGGATCGGCTTGAACTCGCCCCGAATCTCGGTGGGAGCGTCGGGCTTCATGTCCCACGTTTCAAGCTGACTCGGCCCGCCACGCATGTGCAGCACGATGACCGAATTGATCCGCTTGGCCGCCGGGTTCGAAGTCTCGGCCCGCGCCTGCGATCGCAAGACATCGGACAGGGACAGTCCCAAACCGCCCAGCATCCCAACGTTAATCAAACCACGGCGGTTGATGCGGAGTTCGCGCGAGTTCATGGGCAAGGTCTCTCTGAAAGAAGGAATCACTGACAGAGAGTATCGTCACCAGCCACTCCCTGTCGCCAATGATACCTCGCGCGGCTGAAACGGACGCCTTGTCGCGCTACTGTCGTCCCGTCGCTCCGCCGACGGGACATTTTGTCGGCGGAGCGACAAGACTACAGTAGATTCGCCCGCGAATGCGTCAGCTTCGGCCGCGTGAGGTATGAGCAACAAATCACCCACAACAATCGGTGTGTTGCAGTCCTTTGTCGTCGCTGGGAACATCGCCACTCGCCGACCGGCCTGCGGTCTCTGGCTGGACTGACTTTGAACGTCGTCTGCGGTTTCAATGTGTTTGTGATTGGAGAATCGTTTCATGCCCTCGTTGTTTCACAACTGTGCTTTGTTCGCTGTCGTATTGAGTAGCGGGTGGGTGGCTGCCGCAGACTTTCCGGATTTGGCGGCATTGCCCTCGCGGCCCGAGACGCCGGACCCGCTCGTGATGCTCGACGGGACGAAGGTCTCGACGGTGGAAGGTTGGAACGCGAGGCGAAAGCCGGAACTGAAGAGTCTGTTTCAGCATTACATGTACGGTTATCTCCCGGCCAAGCCGACGAAGTGGGCGGTTGAGGAAGTGATCTTCACGGACAACACGTTTCTCGACGGGAAGGCCACGCTCAGCGAAAGCCGCCTGGCGTTCTTCGGTCCCGATTTGAAGCATCGCCTGCATGTGTTGCTCGTCGTGCCGAACAAACGATCCGGGCCGGTGCCGGTGTTTGTGGGAATGAACTTCTGCGGGAACCATGCTTTGGCGAGTCACCCGAAAATTCATCTCGTCGAGAACTGGGTCTACAAGTCGTGCGCGGGTTCGGAAATGGAGCGTGCGACGGAGAAGAGTCGCGGGACGCAGGCCGAGGCCTGGAACCTCGACCTCATTATCGAACGCGGTTACGGCCTGGCCTGCTTCTATAGCGGTGACCTCGACCCCGACACGGCCGATTTCAGCGATGGCATCGAGCCGTCGTTCTACAAGCCTGGCCAAACGTCTCCCGCGCCCAGCGATGCCGGTGCGATCGCGACGTGGGCCTGGGGCTATCACCGCGTCGTCGATTTCCTGATCGAACAGCACTCGTCCGCGATCGATCCCAAACGGATCGCGGCCGTCGGGCATTCGAGAAATGGCAAGACGACATTGCTCGCCGCCGCGCTGGATGATCGGATCGCGTTGGCCATTCCTCATCAAGCCGGATGTGGCGGGACGGCTCCGAGTCGCGTGGCCATCGACCGCAAGGATGTCGAAACGATTCGCCGCATCAACACAGCGTTCCCGCACTGGTTCTGCGACAACTTCCCGTTGTTCAACGAGACGCCTGACAAACTGCCGTTCGACCAGAACTGCCTCGTGGCGCTGTGTGCTCCACGCGCAGTCCTCTTCTCGAATGCGACTCAGGACCAGTGGGCGAACCCGGATGGACAGATCGACATGTTGCGCGGAGCCGACTCAGTGTACGCCCTCTTTGGTGCGGGAGGCTTCAACGTGAAAGAACGTCCGGAATTGGGCAAGGTTGTCGGGACGAAGCTCGGTTACTTCATTCGCGATGGCAAGCACTCGATGGAACGGCGCGACTGGACCGCGTTCCTCGACTTCGCCGACAAGCAACTTCCGGCCGGTCGTTGACGGCAGAGGCACTTCCAATCGCGATGATCGTTACAGTCGGATGATCCGATTTGAGAGCTTCGTCAGTGCCTGAATCCTCGCGGGTATCGGTTGCCTGGAGATTTCGCGAGGCTGGGATGTTGCTCGGAAAAACTTTCGTTACAATCCCCGCCCCGCTCGCCGAGGGCGGGAAGGCTGTGTCTTGAGTTTGCCACGTGTGTGGCGTGTTTTTGGCTCTGGGATTGAAGCAAACATCATGGCGAACGAAGTCGAAAAGAAGATCGCAATCAAGCGCACGCTCTCCGAGAAGTACGAACGACTGTCGTACCTCGCCGGGAGCCGGGTCAAGCAAAGCACCTATCGTTGGCACGCCAAGCATTTCCGCAATCAAGCCAACGCGATGCAGAGCGCCCTCGACTTTAAGAACAAGAGCAAGTCCGTCGCCGCACAGTGAGTGATGTGCCGATTGAGCTGGAGTAGGTCGAGTGGGGCAGGTTTGCAATCTGCCCAGCTACTCGCACACACACACTTTCTCTGTGACCGCGATGATCGTGGTCGCTCTCTCACGGATTGGGCCGATCCATCAGCCATTCGACGTTGAATC
>JAYTXB010000129.1:0-12791 GCA_043743205.1 Schlesneria sp. | reverse complement strand
ACCGGGGCTAGCGCCCAGCGGCTAATTTCTGCGGGCCAACAGGAATGGCGGAGAGCCGTTTTTAGTCTGTTCGGATTGTCAGACATCGTGTTGGTTCATCCTCAACGACAGGCTGGAAGCCCCTCCCACGGACGGACCTCTCCGAAGCAGAGGATGAACTCAATCAATCGAACGCCAGTTGCCTGGCGGGGAAGACCGGCCCCTCGACGCAGACGCGCCGATAATCCCACGAGCCATCGTCTTGCTTCACCTTCGTCACGCAACTGAAGCAGGCTCCGAAGCCGCAAGCCATCGGGGTTTCGAGTGAGAGCCAACAAGGAACGTTGGCCGTGTCCGTCAGTCGCGCGACGGCGTGCATCAGCGGTTCGGGACCGCAGCAGTAGACCGCTGCGGGTGGAGTCGGCTCGTTGAGCAGTTGCTGGAGCAGTTCCGTGACGAAGCCGCGATGTCCGACTGATCCGTCATCGGTGGCGATACGCACGTCGATCCCTTCGCGACGGAACTCTTCGACACCGGCGAGGAACTCGACCGAGCGGACTCCGTAACAGAGCGTGATGCGCGAGGGAGCGTGACCGAGTTCACGCGGTGGCTGGCCATAAACGCGCCGTCGGAGTGCCTCGCGAATCACGGCTAGGAACGGCGTCACACCGATCCCGCCCGCCACGATCACTAAGTGACCGGCTGTTGGCGGTGGAAAGCCATTGCCGAGCGGTCCCCACAACTCCACCGTGTCGCCAGCTTGAAGCGATTCCAACAGTGAAGTCATCTTGCCGACGACGACATAACCGAAGTCGAGACCGCGCGGTTGACCGGCAGCATCGTGGTAAATGTCGTACAGCGCGAATGGGCGCCCGAGCAGCGGGTCGCTCCGTTCTGGCAGTCGCACCATGAAGAACTGACCCGGCAGAATTTGTCGCGCGATCTCGGGACATTCCAACTTCATTCGCCACGTGTTGCACGCCATCGGCTCATGCTCAACAACCGTCGCGCGGCACTGCACTGCGGATCGCACCAGCCCCGGAAGACAGAGGTCGCTGCTGGAAGTCGTCATGGAAAAATCCTGAACCTGATCGAGGATCAAGCTGCGGTGAATGAACGTTGTTTGTGGGCCGCTTTCGCAAGTCTGTGAGTCGTTTCTTAAGCTCGACTTTTGCCATCTTATTTGGACTGCGGCAATTGATTGCCGCTTTCTGTTCTCATGTTCGTGATTTTTTGAGTGGCTGGGCAAGGCCGTAGGGTTTCAAAAATGAAGCCGGAAAGCGAGAAGGCAAAGCGGTGATGAATCCCCGCAGTCCAAACAGGGCAAAAGTCGAGTTGAGCCACCTCGCTGACCGCTGTAGGGCGGCGATCCTGACAGATCACATTCATCGCGACCAGTCTGCCTCGTGACTCAATCCGAGACGCAATCGTGGAACGTGGAGAGATCACCAGTCCCCGTAATGCCGAGCCGCTGGAGTTGCTGGACTCGCAACATCAGGTTGGCTTGGCACTGCTCGAATGAAGAGCCGTCAGCCAGCACGGTACAGATTGGCCACTCCGGCTCAATGACCGTTCCCGGCGCGGGGATGTCGGCGAGCAGCGGCGTCTGCCAGAGTGACTCACGGTGCAGCAGCGGCGTCAGGTCGGGAGCGGTGAAGCGGTGTGCGGCGTAGAGAATCAGCTTGGCCACGAACGGCCTCGCCGCTCCCTCTTCCAACGTGAGGCGGTCCTGACGAGGCGCGTTCTCGCCGTGGCCGTTGCGCGTCGGAAGCAATGCGCGGCCGTTCGCCAGTTCGAGAACTTCCGCCGAAGCGGTGTAGCGCGGATTGATCTCTGTCGGACAAACATCATGACCATTGAGGAGGAAGTCGATGCTGAAGAGTCCCCGCAGCGCCGCCGCTTGAGTCACGGTCTGGGCGATGCGAGTCAACGTGAATCGGACGGACTCCGAAATCGAGACCGCTGTTCCCACGCGGTCAATCGGTCCCACTGAGCCACAGTATGCGAAGGGGATCGGCGCACGAGACAACTCAAAATGAATGAGCTGCCGAGAAGCTCCCAACCATTCGACTCGGTGACTCTCCGCGCGAAAGAGGGCCGAACAAGACTCCCCGCGCGCACGCTGTTGGAAGTAGTGCGGTTCGGCCAGCGCGGCCTTCTCAGCGGATCGATCCCACACGCGGATGGCTCGGCCCCCCGCACTGGCAATCGGCTTCTGCATCCAAATACCATCGGTCGGAGGGGGCGATGTCTCGGGCCGAACGGCGAGCGCGGGCAGGCTCGCTTCACGCAACGTACACGCTAACCACTGTGGGTCACGCACGAGTCGCAACGCGGCGGCAGTCGTTCCCCACAGAGGTCCGTAAGTGGCGTTGGGTTGCGAAAGTTGCTCGATGATGTCGGGATGATTTTCCAAAGCCCCCGTATAGAACCAGCCTTCCGCCTGAACTCGCGCGACATCGTCGGGCAGGCTGCGAGGATAGTCTCGCACGGAAATGACCTCCGCCACTTGCCGCGTGTCTTCATCTGCGAACAAGTCGGCACAGACCGGCTGCCAGCCCGCACGCACTGCGGACCACGCCGCCGCGCGCGTGCTGCCGCCGACGATGAGGACTCGTCCGCGACCAGCAGCGGAGTCGCGAATTGGAAAGATGTTTTCGTCAGTCATTGGCGAAGGTTCGTCACTTCGGTCGTGGCAGAAATGGGCGAGGAGTCGGATCAGGTTCAACGCAACCTGCTGACCAATCGGCCGCAGGTCTGAAGCTTAAACGCGAACTTCGATGGCCGCGTGACGATCATTTCAGGTCTGCTGGAAAAATGGAGGTCCGATTGTTATCACTTCGCCCGTTGAGCGGCGGCGGTGGCGAACGGTCATCGTGCGAATCGGTCCTGCGACCGGACTCAGTTCCTCATGGTGAGGGCGAGGGCCGTTGAAAGTCATGGTTACTTGAAAAGGATTACAGCATGTCGTTCTATGTCGGAGAAGCCCTCGCCGGTGATGGCAATGAGATCGCCCACATCGACCTCCTGATCGGTGACAAGTCCGGTCCCGTCGGCACCGCATTCTGCAACGCTCTCGCCGACCAGAAGCAAGGCCACAGCAACCTGCTGGCCGTCTTGACCCCCAACCTCGCCGTGAAGCCCGCCACGGTCATGATCACCAAGGTCACGATCAAGGGTGCCAAGCAAGCCGTCCAAATGTTCGGCCCCGCTCAATACGGCGTCGCCAAGGCTGTCGCCGATTCGGTCGCGGAAGGCGTGATCCCCAAGGATCAATGCGAGAAACTGGTCATCGTCTGCGGCGTCTTCATTCACTGGGAAGCGGCCGACGATAAGAAGATCGTCGAATACAACTACCAAGCCACGAAGATGGCCATCGCCAACGCGATGAAGAACTCCCCGAGTGCCGACGAAATGATCGCCAAGAAAGATACCGCCAAGCACCCGTTCTCCGGAGTGTGAGGAAGAGCTGTTAGCGATGAGCTTTTAGCTGTTAGCTAGAACAACAAGCCCACGGGATATCTCGTGGGCTTGCTTTCATTCCACCCGCGTTTTCTACGACCGCCCTTCTTCTGTTAGGCGAGCGGCAAGAAGAAATGTCCCTGTAGGACGGGCACTCTTGCCCGTCCGGATTTCTGTCTTCCAGCCGGACGGGCAAGAGTGCCCATCCTACATTGCGGTACGACAATTCCTGCCGCTCGCCTTACCACCTTCTACTTCTGCCTTAGGACCCGTGCCTCAACAACCGTCAGGTTTGAGTGAACCGGGTGCCGTGAGGCCCCGGACTTTTCGGCGAAGAACCCGGGGCCTTACGGCACCCGGCTCACCTCGTTTTGACTTTTGTCGGAAGCGTCTCAGTTATCTTCTTCTTCTTCTACTTCTGCCTTAGCTAATCGCTAAGAGCCAAAAGCTTCCCCGCTACTTCCATGAAAAACATCCTCATCCAACTCGATACCGATTCCCTGCCGAGCACTTTCGACCGCGTTGTGGCTGTCGATGCGGGGGCCGACGAACTCTTCAGCTACGGCGGTGTGACTCCTGACAACGTCGAATCGCTCGTTCACGGAGCCATCTTCACGCGCAAGCCATCTGACTTGATGCACACCGCGATCTTCGTTGGCGGGAGCAACGTCGCTGCGGGCGAAGCCCTCTACAAGAAAGTCTTGAAGACGCTGTTTGGCCCGTTCTCAGTCTCGGTCATGATGGACTCGAACGGTTCCAACACGACGGCGGCGGCAACAGTGCTGGCTGCGGCTAAGCATCTCGACCTCACACAGACGACGGCCATCGTGCTGGCGGGTACAGGCCCGGTCGGTTGCCGCGTCGCTCAGCTACTGCTCGGCCAAGGAGCAACGGTGCGACTCGCCTCACGCTCCCTTGAGAAGTCGCGTGCGACGTGTGACATGCTCGCGAAAGTCGCTGACGCGGCAAAGCTCACTCCCTGTGAAACGGCCTCGGCTGCAGGAGTGCTAACCTCCACAACCGGCGTGCAACTCGTCGTCGCGGCGGGGGCGGCGGGCGTGCAATTGATCTCGGCCGAACAGTTGTCAGCGATCTCATCACTCAAACTGGCAATCGATCTGAACGCGGTTGCTCCTTCTGGAATTGCCGGGGTGGAAGTGATGGACAAGGCGAAAGATCGCAGCGGCCGGTTGTGCTACGGCGCAGTCGGTGTCGGCGGGAACAAGATGAAAATCCACCACGCCTGTATCCGTCGCCTCTTCGAGTCGAATGACCAACGCCTCGAGACCACCGCCATCTTCGAGTTGGGCCGGTCGCTGAGTTGATCGAGTGTGCCCGACTGTGATTCGTCTGAGAGACAGTTAGTGTGAGGAGGATTCGAGCCTGTTGGTACGAAGCACTCACGCGAGGCACTGGTCGGAGTCTATTCGCGCCCCAGCTGATAGATCGCCATAATCACGTCTTCAACCGACTTGAGCTTGGCTTTGCTCGTCGAGACTGCGTCGATTTTTTCACGTGCTTCGACTGCGTTGTAGCCGAGGCTCAGGAGGGCCTCGAGGGCTTCGTGCAGCACGCCTCGCTCGGCGGACTTGGTTACTGCGGGGAACTCTTTGGCGACCATCAATGCGAACTTCGCCATCTTGCGACGCAACTTCGCGACGATGCGCTCGCTCATCGCGGGGCCAATGCCGGGAAGCAGGCTCAGTTCCTTGAGGTTCTGCTCCTCAATCGCTTCGGCCACTTCGCGCACAGGCCGGACCATCGCTCGCAGCGTTTTCTTCACGCCCATGCCATCCACCGAACAGACCATCTCGAAGAATTCCAGTTCCACATCGGCTAGGAATCCGATCATCCTCGGAACCAAGCGGCCTCCCTGGGTGTTCCCTTCGATGTACTCGATCGTCTTCAGCGAGACTTCGTTTCCCAGTGACGCCTGAAGCTGTCGCCGCACGAATTCGGGGATAAAAACTTCGTACTCCAACGCCCCGGCTTCAATCCGCGCCGCGTCTTCAGTCAGTCGAACCAGTTTGCCTGTAATACGAGTAATCAAGTTGCTTCATCCTGTCTGGAACGTGTTTCCGGGCACCGGCTGTGCGGGAAGTGAGTGCGAGGCTCTCGAACGCTTTTGTGGGGGGAGTCAGGCGACTGATGCCAGTCGGCTCATCTCAATGCCGAACTCTTATCGTGGTTCCACGACATCGACGACACGCCGACTGTGGTAGTGACACAGCGCGACTGCGAACGCATCAGCCACGTCGTTCGGTTCGAGAATCTTGTCGAGTCCCAGTTCGTGGCGAATGGCATGTTGGACTTGTTCCTTCGAAGCCTTGCCGCTTCCCGTCAGCAGCCGCTTCACTTCGCGCGGAGCATAATCGACGACCGGAATTCCCGCCTCGGCCGCCGCAAACAAGATTGCGCCGCGCGCGTGAGCCATCAAGATCGCCGTCTTGGGGAATTGAACCGTCGAGAAAACTTGCTCAATGGCGAGTACTTCCGGCTGAAAATCGGCAATGACTTCACGCACTCCGAGTCCGATCTCAAGCACTCGCTCGGCCAGCGACAGACTTTGTGTCGATTGAATCACGCCCCCTTCTCGCAACACCGGCCCGCGGCTCGATCGCTCCAGAATTGCGTAGCCCGTCCGATTCAATCCGGGGTCAATCCCCAACACGCAGTTGGCTTGTGTCGAGGCATCAAAATGAGGTGAAGTCAATTGCATCATCAGCTTCCTCGCGACAGATTGGACCGGCCGCTCGTGCGGATCTCTTGCATCTTGGTGGTGAGCCATTTGCTTGAGTGAGAGAGTGTGGCACGCCTTGAGTCCTCAAAGAACGCGGGGATCACGGTGATTCTGAATTCACGCTCATTGAGGACTCAGGGCGGGCCACTGAAATTGACCCACGACCCGCGTCGGAGGCCACGATCGCAACCGTCGTCAGATGTACTCGACCCGGCATGATTGCGCCGAGACGAGAACTCCTCAGGATTCGCACATCAATCAGTGTCAGTGGTAGCCGAACTCGAGAGAGTTCGGACTGAAGTCACACAAGTTCAGCTACGCCCGTGATTCCTGTGCGAGCCTTAACTCGCCACGAACGGGATGTGAACGGCCTGTGCGGGATCGGTGTTGGGGAAGTCGGAGCGAGCATGAGTCCCTCGACTTTCACACCGCGCGGTGGCGGCGCGAATCATGAGGCGAGCAACGAGCAGCATGTTTTGCAGTTCCCAACCTTGCGTCGTGTTGAACTCGCGCGGGCCGACGTACCGATCCCAGAATTCGACCTGCTGCAAGGCCGCGTCCAAACCGATTGCGTCCCGTTCGATTCCGACATTCCGCCACATCTCACTGTTGAGCGAATTCAATAAGTCCCCCAACTTCAGACTGGCATCGATCGGTTGCTGCGAAGGGGGATCAGGACGCAGAGGCATCGCCGTGAATCGATCGGCTTCTCCCTGTGCAGCGGCCGAGGCATTTCGACCCGCTCGCAACCCAAACACCAAGCCTTCGAGCAGACTGTTGCTCGCGAGACGGTTCGCACCGTGCAAGCCACTCGAGGTCACTTCTCCTGCGGCCCACAACCGAGGCAGCGACGTGCGGGCTTCGTCATCCACAGTCACGCCGCCGATCATGTAGTGCGCGCCGGGGCGAACCGGAATCAAGTCGCGAGTCAGATCCAAGCCGAAGTCGGCACAGACTTGTCCGATATGCGGGAACCGTTCATGGACCAGCGTCTTGTCGAGATGCGTCACATCCAGATAGACGCAGTGATACCGGGTCTTCTCCATCTGACGTGTGATCGCGCGGCTGACGATATCGCGTGGAGCGAGTTCAGCGGCCGGGTCGAACTCCGGCATGAAGCGATGGCCGTGACAGTCACGCAACAACCCACCTTCCCCACGCACCGCCTCCGAGATGAGATGCCTCGATGAGCCGGCGATGTACAGCACCGTGGGATGAAACTGCATGAACTCCATGTCGCGCACTTCGCATCCCGCACGGAAAGCCATCGCCTGACCGTCGGCCGTCGCGATCTCGGGGTTCGTCGTTTCGCGGAACAGCCGCCCTGCTCCCCCCGTCGCGAGAATCGTTTGCTTGGCCCAGACAAACGTCTTGCCGTGCTGTGCGTTCCAGACCAAAGCCCCGCGACACTCCCCGTCTTGCGTGAGCAAATCGAGAGTGAACGTTTTCTCCCAGATGTCGAGATGCGGTTCGCGCCGCACACGGTCAATCAGTGCCCGCATGACCTCCTTACCGGTCGCGTCCCCCAGCGCATGGACAACGCGGCGATGACTGTGGCCACCTTCCTGCGTAAGAGCCATCTCTCCGTCCGCCTGATCGAACACCGTGCCGAGTGTGACTAGCTCTCGAATTCGCTCGGGAGCTTCCCGTACGACCGTCTCCACAATGTCGCGATGACACAGTCCCTTCCCGGCCGACATGGTGTCGGCGACGTGGTTGGCGAAGTCATCGAACGGATCAAAGACCCCCGCGATCCCGCCTTGAGCGTACGCGCTATTCGATTGACTAATGATGTCCTTCGTCGCGAGGACCACTTGAAGTTGGGGGCCGATGGCCAGTGCCGCTCGAATCCCCGTGATCCCCGCGCCGATGATCAACACATCCGTAAAGAGATGCGGTACGCGTTTTGGATTGAAGCGAACGAGGTAGCGACGTTTCGGGGAGACATTCAGCGGAGGCATGGAAACTCGATTTGATTAAGCAACGTAGAACAAGTTTGTAACCGGCCGATGTCAGCGGAGATTGAATTCATTGAGCTGAGCAGCCTGCCTGAAAACGGAGGCGGAGCCTTTGGCGGCCCCTTTTCTAACGGGGATCACGTGCAAGCTGGAGGCTGACCCCACGTTTTTCAACTGACTGACTGACATTTTATAACTCACACGATGGAAAATGACCGGACGCCTTGCATTCGCGAGACTCGTCAATCGGAGAGTTTCGTACTGCTGACGCCTTTGTTCCACGTCTTCAGGATGTGCGAGTCAGGGCGGTGAAACTGCGTAGAGCCTTCGGGGCGGACTGCCTGCGCAAATTGAAGATTAACTGCGTCAGCCTCAGGCGAGGAGCAACGGTGGATACCCCCGCAACTCACGCTCGTAAGGCGAGTGTCAGGAATTCTCTTCCCCAGACCAACCTGCAGCGTGAGTTGAGAAGTTGCGCTATTCATGATTTCGCCCCAAGGGGGCCTCGGAGATCAGCCCAAGGCCAGCGCAGCCCAAGCGAGCGCCGCCCTGGGTTTGTTGGCGTGTGAAGATCGTGCCCTGTCGGGGCACAGGAGGTTTGACAGATCGGTTCACGAGGCCGTGTGGTCTCGACCAATATTTCCCGTGCCCCTTCAGGGCACAATGTTCTGGTGTTCGGTTTCCCAGGGCGGCGCTCACGGTGTTCGCTGGCCCTGGGCTGGTCTCCGAGGCCCCGTTGAGGCGAAGACGACTTCAATCCTCAAATAACGCAACTTCTAAAAACGTGAGCGAGGGACGTGCTTCTCGCAGGTTTCGCAACACCCGCATTCCTCGCTCACGCTGCGGGTTACTCTTTCAACGGGCTGCGAAACGGAGAAGGCTCATTCCTGTCCGCGTGAGGTGTACTCAAAAAAACATCCGAAGTCTGCGGAGACTTCGGATGTTTGGTGCAGCCTTCGGAGAGGCTCGTTGAACGCAAGCGTGACTCAAGTGCGAACTTGGAAGTATCGCCGGCGTCACTCGTGGCTTACTTCTGGCGAATCGCCCAGAGGTGGCCGAACGTGCGCATGTAGACCGTGCCGTTGGAGATGGCCGGCGATGACGACTGGTCTTCGCCGAGATCATTGACGGCGAGGACTTTGAAGTCGCGGCCCGCTTGGATCACGTTCACCTTGCCATCACGCGCGGTCAGGTAGAGCTTGTTGTCGGCGTAGACGGGTGACGCACGATGGCGCTGCCGGTGCGTGGCCTGCGAATAGACTTCTTTCCCCGTACGGGCTTCGAGGACCGTGAGGTTCCCGTTCTCCATACAGAGGTAGGCGAGATCGCCCACGACGACGGGCGTCGGCACATCGGGGGTCTTCTTCCACGACCAGAAGTGCTGAGAGGCTTCATTGGTAATGTCGCCTTTCCCGTCCGGCTTGATGCACAGCACGGGATGCTGTTTTGCCGAAGGAGCGATGATGAGTCCCGGTACGGCAACGGGCGACGCCACGAACCGCAATGTCCGGTCGTAGCCGAGTGACGGATCATCGCGCCGGTTCAGTCCACCGCACCGCCACAATTCGTGACCATCTTTCAGATCGTGGGCGATGAGGAAGTCGGCTCCGTGCGTGAGCAGGAATTTTTTGTCGCCGTCTTGGTAAAGCATGGCTGACGCATACGAGTGCTCGTTCTCGGCAATGGCATCGCTGGGCCGATCGACTCGCCAAACCTGCTTGCCGGTCGCACCTTCGAGCGCCACCACGCACGCCTCGCGCGTCGTCGCGTCACCCTCACCGTGAATCAGTTGCAGATAGAGCACGCCGCCGTCCAACACCGGCGTGGAACTCATGCCGAACTGGATGCTGAACTTGCCGTACCGATCCTGCACGTTGAACTTCCAAACCTCTTTGCCCTCAACTGTGTAGCAACCGAGCGAACCGTCTCCCATGAATGACCAGACGTGTTGACCATCGGTCACGGGTGACGGTGAGGCCGAGTTCCCTTCGTCGCCGCGTGCCTTCTGGTTCCCGGTCGCGACGACTTGTTGCCAAAGCGGCTTCCCATCCGTGCCGATGGCGATGAGGAGCAATTCCCCTGCGTCGTTGACTGAGGTCAGGAAGACTCGCTCACCCCACACGATCGGCGACGCTCCGGCTGGTCCCGGCAGTGCAAGTTTCCAAGCGACGTTCTGGGTGGGAGACCACTCGGTTGCCAAGCCCTGCTCGGTAGACAAGCCATTCCCTGTGGGACCGCGCCAGCCGGGCCAGTTGTCGGCGAAGGTCACGGAACAGAGCAGAGCCAACGCGGCGCAGACCACAAGGTGTCGAAGCGGCTTCATGCGGGAAGGTCCTCAAAAGGGGTAGGGCAGGGGCGGAAGTATCGGAGGCGAAGAGTGTGCCCACGGCTGGCGAGTGCGTCAACGCGCGGAACAGTTCGCACGATCCGGGTTGGTCGCCGTCTTCATCCGTGCCCCGGCTCTGCGATCCGTGCGATCAATTCCGGAAAGCAAGCCGGAGATCGGCCAGCGCGGCCATCGGCCGCAACCTAAGGAGCGGCGCATCAATCACTGTCGGAGTTTGGTGAGCCGGGTGCCGTGAGGCCCCGGACTGTTGGGCGAAGAACCCGGGGCCTCACGGCACCCGGCTCACCTCGATATTCAGATCGATACCGCCAGTTGTTGATGCGCCGGTCCTAAGTCGCCTTCATCGCTCCGCGTGAAGGAAGTCGATTAGGAGTGGACGCAGAATCGACATTCGACACAGAGCTCACACACGGCTTTCTTCACGTGGAGCGACGAAGGCGACTTTCAAGCAGAAGAATTTGCGCTGCCCGCTAAGAAACAAATCGTGAGTAGTACGGATAGCAGAGCCGGAGCACGGGTGGAGATCAAGAAAAGAAGTCGCGAGTAGACCGCATTTTTTGATTTGGACCGCGATGGGGGTTCGACCGCAAACGAACACGCTCCGCCGAGCGTGGTTGCCGGGCGGAGCGTATTGGGAATCAGCGGTCCGCCCAACTCGTCACGATGCTACGACGGATGGCGGGTTGTGGAAGTCCGTTTCGTGAATCAGCCCGCGACAGCGAGGGCATCTTCCGATTCGGCGTTGGCGGTGACGGCCTTCGCCTCGTCGGCGCTGTTGGGATACATTGCATCGACGAAGCCCTTCAGATGGTCGGCGCGAGTCGAGTGTTGGAGTTTACGCAGCGCCTTGGATTCGATCTGGCGGATCCGCTCGCGTGTCACCTTGAAGATGCGGCCGGTCTCTTCGAGCGTGTAGCTGTAGCCGTCACCGAGACCGTAACGGAGACGAATGATCTCGCGCTCACGGTAGGTCAGGCTACGCAACACAACTTCGATCTTGTCGCGGAGCATTTCTTTCATGGCCGAGTCGGCAGGACTGGCCTCGTTGTCATCTTCGAGGAAGTCACCGAAGCTGCTGTCTTCGCTTTCGCCCACGGGCGTGTCGAGACTGATCGGGTGCTTCCACGTCTTCATGATCCGTTCAGTCTCTTCGACGGGCATCCCGACCGCTTCCGCCAACTCTTCCATGCTGGGGTCACGTCCAGTGACTTGGCGAATGGCTTCGCTCTTGGCCTTCAGCATCGAGATGCACTGGAACATGTGAACGGGGATCCGAATCGTGCGGGCATGATCGGCGACAGCACGCGTGATGGCTTGCCGAATCCACCATGTGGCGTAGGTCGAGAACTTGTAGCCGCGACGGTATTCGTACTTTTCGACGCCACGCATCAGACCGGCGTTTCCCTCCTGAATCAGGTCGAGGAAGCTGAGGCCCCGGTTGCGATACTTCTTGGCGATAGAAACGACCAGCCGCAGGTTACCACCCGACAGTTGTTGCTTGCCGCGTGTCCATGCGTCGTACTTGGCCATCACGCGGCGCATGCGGTCGCAATAGTCTTCGGGCGATTCGAGCGTCATCTCGACGATATCGTTCAACTCGCGGCGGAGGATGTCGGCTTCGTTGGTGGCGGCAACCGAGCGACGTTCCGCCAGCTTATGAATTTGAGACTGAAGCTCCTTGATGCGGTTGGCAATCTGTTCCATGCGGCGCAGAACGGGTTGCAAGCGTTGAGTCCTGACACTCAACTCTTCAACCAGCCAGCACAGCTTGCGACGGCGGCGAGCCATTCGCTGCTTGATCTCGGTCTTCAGCGAAGCTTCCTTAGTGGCCTTGAGCGTTTCCCAGTCCTGTCGGTTGTCAGCCATCAACCGTTCGATGGTTGGCATGTTGACGGGAATGCGCCCCTGAATCTGCTCCTTGCGGAGATTCTCGGTCTCACTGGTGCGCAACGTTCGCTCGAAAGGCAACTCGCCACGGCAGACCTTTTGAATGATTTCGACCGCTTGTCCAATGGCAAAGTCCGATTCCATCATTTTCCGACGGAACCATTTGCGGGTCATCTCGATTTGCTTGGCGAGAAAAATTTCACGCTCACGTGACAGCAGTGGGATGTGTCCCATCTGGCTGAGGTACATGCGGATCGGATCGCGCGATGAGGACTGAGGCTCGGGTTCGAGCATGGACTGAGGAACAGTTTCGTTGGCTGCCTTCTCTTCGGGAGAAGGCTCATCGACGATGTCCATCCCGGCGTCGTCCAAGATGGCGATCAGTTCGTGAACCATCTCGGGTTCGCCGCCCTCGTCG
>JAYTXB010000128.1:0-1815 GCA_043743205.1 Schlesneria sp. | reverse complement strand
CTCGTGCGAGTCTGAGGTGCCCCGTGTGTGAATCGGCGGGGTGGCTCGGCTCAGTCCCGCGTGAGAAAACGATTGACGTGCCACTGTTTCGGAGTCTGCGGAAAAACAGTGCCGACGCGGGGCAACTTTTGAAGAACACGGCTGCTCCGCAGACTCCGGAGTAGTGGCTTGGCGCGTCTGATTGGAATGGGGTCATAAGCATGTCGCTGAGAACGAGACGCCGGGAAATGGTCTGCTGGTCCAAGGCTGGCCTGTGTGTCGCTTGCGCCGCGTTCTTGGCTCTCGCCCTCGCCGTGAAGGCCGAGGAGTTGACTGAGCCACCGATTTCGCAGGTGGACCGTGAGCATTGGGCGTTTCGGCCGTTGGTTCGTCCCGCCGCGATCGCCTTGCCTGCGGTGGACGCGGCGAATCCGATCGACGTGTTTCTGGAGCAGCGGCTGCGAACGAACGGTCTCGTGGCGTTGGGGCGAGCGGACAAGTTCACGCTGTTGCGGCGTGTGACGTTGGACTTGATTGGTCTCCCACCGACGCCTGAAGAACTGGCGTCGTTCCTCGATGACAGCGTGCCGGATGCGTTCGAGCGAGTTGTGGATCGCTTACTCGCCTCGCCCCGACATGGCGAGCGATGGGGGCAGCATTGGCTCGATCTGGCCCGGTTTGCCGAGACCGACGGGTTTGAATTCGATGCCGTGCGGCCGAATGCCTGGCGGTATCGCGATTGGGTGATCGAGGCTCTCAACGATGATTTGCCGTTTGACCGGTTCGTGCAGCAGCAGATCGCGGGAGACGAGTTGTGGCCCGACGATCCTCAAGCGGCCATCGCCACCGGGTTCTTGCTCTGCGGACCCGACATGCCCGACATCAACGATCAAGACGAGCGGCGGCATACGATCCTGAACGAGTTGGCGGGAACGGTTGGTTCGGTGTTTCTCGGTCTGTCGGTCGGGTGTGCTCAGTGTCACCATCACAAGATTGACCCGATCAGCCAGCCCGACTTCTATCGGTTGCGAGCCTTCTTTGATCGCGGCGACCTCTTCAAAGATCATCCGGTCGCCACGTCCGACGAACGGGCCGCGCATGAAGCGGCGCGCATGGTGACGGCTCCGCTGGAGAAGGAGCTCAAACAACTTGACGACGCAGCGCGGAAGCGACTGCGCGAGCAGAATCCCGATCTGCAACCGACCGCCAGCGACTTGAAGGGAGCGTTGACGGTCGATGAAGCCGCGCGGCGCGACGAACTCGCTGCCGAGTTGGCTCGGCTCCCGAAGGTTCCCGAGATGCCTCAGGGGCGCGTGTTCAAGAACGGAGCCGAACGAACGTCTGTCGTGGCGATACGAGGCGACTTCAAACGGCCCGGCCCGGAAGTGCAGCCCGCGTTCTTGAGGATCGTGGAATCCGCTGTAGGGTCGGCAACGCCCACCAAATTGCAGCAGCAGCCATCACAGCCGCAGTTGGTGGGCAATGCCCATCCTACGACTACGGATGAACGGCTCACGCGATCCGATCTCGCGCGCTGGTTGACTCACCCCGATCATCCGCTCGTCTGGCGCGTGATGGCCAATCGGCTGTGGCAGTTCCATTTCGGCGAAGGGCTGTGCCGTTCGTCGAGCGACTTCGGCTACAACGGTTCGGGACCGAGTCACCCCGAACTGTTGGACTGGCTGGCGAGTGAGTTGCCTCGCGATGGTGGAAGTCTTAAACGACTGCACCGCCTCATCGTGACATCGGCCGCATATCAACGAGCGTCTCGACCGGAGATCGGCGACGACACGCGATCACGTTGGTCCGCGCTGCACGCAGCCGATCCCGACAATC
>JAYTXB010000127.1:0-2086 GCA_043743205.1 Schlesneria sp. | reverse complement strand
TCGAACCACCCGTCAGCTTCAACTACAAACTCGCCGTGAACACAAACCCAACGGCACTCGCGGCATGAAGAGATTCATGCTTCTCGGATAGCCTCTTAGTTCGCTCTCGACTCGGCTGTTGTTATCTCATTTGGACTGCGGCGATTGATTGCCGCTTTCATTTCTCGTGTTCGTGATGGACGGTACGACACAGCGGGCGACAAAAACGCCGTCCGAAATCAAGAAAGGAAAGCGGTGATGAATCCCCGCACTCCAAAGTTGGCAGAAGCCGAGATGACGCAACTCGGTAACGGTCCCGAAACGACTCAACCGGCGGCCTTGGTTTGGTCGCCGTTGAGTTTGTTGTAGAGCGTTTTCAGGGCGATCCCAAGTTCCGTGGCGGCTTTCGGTTTATCGCCCTGATGCTTGTCCAGCACGCGATAGATCACGTCCATTTCAATCTCGCGCAGGGTCTTCGGCTGCGTTGGCATTTCAACGGTGGCGGGCTTGATGAGGCCCGCATTCGCCGCGTGGCGTTGGATGCCTGCGGGCAAGTCCTCCGGCTGAACGACGCCGCCGTCGGACATGATGACCGCGTGTTCGAGAGCATTGGCGAGTTCCCGCACGTTGCCCGACCAGTCGTGCAGTTTGAGCGTCTGCACCGTCTCGGGTGACAGCACGTTCTCTGGCACGTCGCGACGCTTGAGATGCCGCGCGATCAACGTGCGTGCGAGTTCGGGGATATCGTCCTTGCGCTCTCGCAGTGGCGGCAGGTTGACCTCGAACGTGTTGACGCGGAAGTAGAGGTCTTCGCGGAACGAGCCCTCGACGACCATGTGTTGGAGATTGCAGTTCGTCGCACAGACGACGCGCACATCCACATGGAACGCCTCGTTCTCACCGACGCGCCGCACTTCACCCGACTCCAAGAATCGCAGTAGTTTGACCTGCATCGACTTGTCGAGTTCACCCAACTCGTCGAGGAACAGCGTCCCGCCGTTGGCGACTTCAAGCAGTCCTTTGCGCGGCGTGTCGGCTCCGGTAAACGCTCCTTTGCGATGACCGAACAACTCGCTTTCGACGAGGTTCTCGGGCAACGCGCCGCAATTCACGGCGACGAAAGGCATGTTGGCGCGATGACTGAGATCGTGAATGCGTCGCGCGACGAGTTCCTTCCCGGTGCCGGTTTCACCGAGGATCAGGACGCTCGAATCGGTTGGGGCGATCTTCTCACACAGCCGCTTCACGCGGAGCATCTCCGGCGTGCGACCGATCAGATCGGGGGAACCTTCGACCGCCTTCAGTCTCGATTCGAGAGCGATCGTTTTATTGGTCAACATTCGCTTGTCAGCGACTCGCTTGAGCGAGGCGTTGATGTCGATCAGTTTGCATGGCTTGCGCAGAAAGTCGTAAGCACCTGCACGAACGGCTTGGATCGCGGCGTCCACGTCGCCGTGAGCCGTACTGATGATGACTTCGGTCTCGGGTGAGACTTTCTTGATGTGCTGAATCACGTCCCAACCACTCAGGCCGGGCATGCGCAGATCGACGATGGCGACATCGAAGGTTTGAAGCTCGAGTGCCTTCAAGGCGGCGTGGCCGTCCTCGCACAACACCAAATCGTGTCCCATGCGTGGCAGTTCGATCTTCATCACATCGCGAATGAGCTGTTCGTCATCAACGAACAGAACGCGCAGCTTGTTGGTCGCGGCAGCAGACAACGGGCGATCTCCTGGCCCTACTCGTGACATCCATGTCAGCGAGCCGACGCGTGTCGGATGGCGGTGTTTGCCGTGTGGCGGTGGAAGGGGCGGCGGGTGATATCAGAAGGGGAAAAACGGAGCAACGTGATTTAGTGAGTGGTCATTTGTCATTTGTCTGTGGGCAGGCACTCGCGTTGGGATCATGCGGCGATGCAAGATTCTGTGGCGCGTCTGGGAAGGTGGACTCGAAATGTACTGCCGGTGCCAGGGCCATCGCTGAGGGCTTCGATCCGGCCACCGTGTTCGCCCACAATGCGATCGACGATCGACAGGCCGAGGCCCGTCCCTTTGCCCGAGGGCTTCTCGGTGAAGAACGGTTTGTAGAGATGCGACAAGACGTGCGG
>JAYTXB010000126.1:0-1580 GCA_043743205.1 Schlesneria sp. | reverse complement strand
CGAAGGCCATACCTTCCGTAGGGTGGGCACTGCCCACCATCAACGACCGATTGTGGTGGGCAGTGCCCACCCTACGGGTATCCGGACAGACACCTAGGTTCACGCCCCCGCATTCACGATCGGTTGGGCTTCTGATTCGCTGCACAGCACGACCAGCAGGTTGCTGACGAGAGACGCTTTCTGCGCGGAATCAAATGTCACGACCTGTTTCTCGTCGAGGTCTTTGAGCGCCATCTGCACCATGCTCACGGCACCATGAACGATCTTCTGGCGAGCCGCGATGATCGCCTCGGCCTGTTGCCTGCGGAGCATGACTCCCGCAATTTCGGGCGCGTAGGCCAAGTGAGTCAGACGCGCATCATCGACCGTCACGCCTGCACGCTGGAGTCTGTCCTGCAACTCACTGCGCAACGCGGACGAGACTTCGTCCATGCCGCTCCGCAGCGTGATCTCGTGCTCTTCGCCGTGATCATAGGCATAGCTGTTGGCGAGATGCCGGAGGGCGGTCTCGCTCTGGATGCGGACATAGCTGTCGTAGTCTTCGACATCGAAGACCGCTTGCGCCGAATTCTCGACACGCCAGACAACCACGGCCCCGATCTCAATGGGGTTGCCCCCCTTGTCGTTGACCTTCAGTTTGGCTCCTTCAAAGTTGCGAGACCGCAGCGAAATCTTGCGTTTGGTCATGAACGGATTGACCCAGTAGAAACCGCTCTCACGCACCGTGCCGACATAGGGACCGAAGAAGCTGAGGACGATCGCTTCGTTGGGCTGCAACGTGAAGTGGCCACACAGCCGGATCAAACCCGTGATGCCCACTGCCACGCCGAGTACGCAAAGCAACCCGGCAATCAATGGGGCAGCACCACGGCTACCGGCGACACCGACTCCAATAAAGAAGATCACGGGGCCACCGAGCAGCATCCCTACATTGATGGGCAACACCGCCCAACCATTGCCCGCCTGCATCGGTCGTTCTTGAGTCATGGTCGTAGTCTCCGAAAGAGGTTTCGACTCACCAGGCATTGCCAGCAAGTCCAAGTCGAAATGAAGTGACGCCGCCCCGAACGTGATGTTTTCGATTTGGCTCACGAACGAAGTTTCTCGGTTCGGCAGATGGTCCTTCATCCCGCCACGTTCCGCAAAACGTGGCGGGATGAAGGACCATCTTGTACCTCACGCGGCCGAAAGTGACGGATGCGTTTACTGTAGTCCCGTCGCTCCGCCGACGGAACCACTTTTCGGCGGAGCGACAAGACTACAGTAGGCGATGCGACAACCTCTGTGACGCGCAGCGTCAATTCTCACCGCGTGAGGGAGAGATGAAGACCGCTGCTATTCATCCAGTTCGATGTTCCAGTACGCCTCGCTGAGGAACTTGGACCAACTGGCGACTCGCATCGAGTGCCACGAGTACATCGGCTTCCACGTCGGACGAATCGGCGTTTTGGCGAGTGGCATCCGGGCCTCGGTCGGCGTCTTGTTGGCCTTGCGCTTGTTGCAATCGACACACGCCAACACGCAATTGTCCCACGTCGAGGTCCCGCCGCGCGAACGCGGTTGCACGTGATCGATCGTCA
>JAYTXB010000125.1:0-8584 GCA_043743205.1 Schlesneria sp. | reverse complement strand
CGTTGAAAAACTGTAGGATGGCCTTCTAGGCCGTCGTTTTTCTGCGGGAAATCGGACGGGCAAGATGCCCATCCTACGTTTTTCAACGGGCTGCTAAGGGACGACGTTGCAATCTCCGTTCACCTTTTCGGCGGAGCGGCCTCTCTCACCAAGGCTCCGTGGTCGTCGCTCATCACGAGGACGGAAAACTTTTGGGCGACATCCAGATCGTTCGTGTTGAGCGAGGCGTAATCGAAGCGGCCGCGCAGGTCGGTGTAGCCGTCCTTGTAGAACTTCACCTGGCCGTCGGCCATTTGAGCGTAGACCTTCACGTAGGCTTTGCTCACCGGCTTGGCGGTCGTCAGGTGCGTGACCTTCACTTGACCGTAGTTCTCGATCACCTGAATGGCCAGCGAATGTGAGTAGTACGCCTGCGTCTTCGTCTGCCCGGTGGCCACGATTTCGACGACGACGTTCTTGTTGCGCAGAGCCTCGGGCAATGGGATCACTCGACTCCCGCTCTTCGCCTGACTCGCATCAGTCCCATTCTTCCCCTTCGTCCCATCGGCCGCACCATCCACCGCCAAGTTCACCACCAAACTTTGATTTGGTCTGATCGAACTGAACTGGCCCTTGAACTGTTGAACGAACGGGTTGCGGCTGAACAGCAGTTCCACGTCCATCTCGTAGAAGTTCACCGTCACCGCCGACAGGTTCTGGTGGTTGAGGTTGATCTGCTTGGCCTCGACGGTGAAGTCGAAGTTCGGCTCGGTTGCGGCGAGTTGGGCCTGCTGCTGGTTGCGGTCTTCGGCGTCGATGGCCTTCGCGTCCTTCCCTTCGGCTTCGTCGAGTTGGGCGGTGATGGCGGCGAACGTGTTGCGCCAGCGATCGACCGGGTGATCGGCATACTTGGTGGCGATCGCTCGCGCCTTGGCATGTTTGTCGGTGAAGAAGTCGAGATACGCGGCACAGTAGTCGTACTGCATCCGGGTGGCGACCTTCTCGACGTTGACTCGGGCGAAGCTGGCGAGGGCCTCGTCGATGCGGTCTTGCAGCAACAGGTAATAGGTCACGGCGAGCAGGTCTTCGTCGTTGAGCTGTCTCGAATAGCCAAGCTGCTTCAGCGTGCGATGGTATTGCTCGTGGAAACGGTCGTTGACGATCTGCCGTCGCTTGCCGAGCGAGTGCGCCCGCGCATTGACCAGCGGTTTGTATTCGAGATGCTCGACCTGCCGCCGTTCGACGAGATCGACCTTCAACAGCGGGCTGTTCAACCGACCACCGCATTCGTTGACAATGTGATCCGTGTGCAGCAGGAACTCGCGTCCGGCAGCGGCCACGTTGTGGAGCAGCCCATACGACCAGAGCGTGTGCTGGTAGACGTGCCGCGCGGCGAGCCGCTTCAGTGTCGCCGCGAACATCTTCGCGTCCTTCATCCGCCACGCGATGCGGTCGAGGTTCAGGGCACTGACGTTGTGCTTGTCGAGGAACGCGAGGACCTCGTCGTTCGAGCCTTGTTGCGAAACGTAGTCCCACGATGCGGTGTCGATCTTCGTCGGCTTATCGACGACGGTCAGAACGACCGCCGCCGCCGAGGCGATCAACGTCTCATTCTTCGCGACGTGAACCGGGAAGTGCGGGAACTGGCCCGCCGCCGGGAAGTAGAAGTGGTACTCGACCGTCTGCGTGTGGTACGGCTCCAAGTTCAGGTGAACGGTCTTCGTCGGCTGGCTGTTCAGAACGGGCATCGCGTGTTGCGGGATTTGCAGCAGGACGTTCAGCTTCTGGCGGGCCGAGGTCGGATTCGTGATGACGATCTGACAGCCGTAGACCGTGTGGACGAGGAACTCTTCGCTGACATACTTGTCGATTTGCTCACCGTTCTCCTGACGATGGCGGTCGCCGTGTCGGAAGAAGTTCTGGCTGACAAGAATCTTGTTCGCACCGTCGGCGGCCGGAGCCACCTTGTTCTCTTCGTGGAAGATCACGATCGGGTTGGCGGGCGAGAGAGTCATCTTCGCGCCGTCGAACTTGGACTCGTGCTTGCCCGCTTCAAACGGCAGGTCGAGAACCGCGAGAGCGAACATCATCTCGGTGAAGTTGTCGGTTGCTTCGGCCAAATGGCGCGAGAGGAACGGCGCGGCGGCGTCATGGTTGGCGTAGTCCCTCCAGAACGCGTTGACCGTGACGAGTCCGCCGTGCTGTTGGTCGATGGTGAGGTGGTGATAGTTGTTCTCAGCCCACTCCATCGTCTTGTCGAGCTTGCGATAGAGCTGGCGGACGCCGAGTTGCTGCTCGGCATCACTGTCGAAGAAACGTTCCACGTTTCCGTTGACGTTCGCACCAAAGGCGAAATCCGGAGATGGCGAATCAGAGACGGACTTATCAGACTCGGCGAGCGAGCGACGGAGGCTCGTCTTGCCATCCTTGGCGCTGGCATCTTGCTTGGCCTTCTCTGCGACCTCGGACTTCTTGCGGAACGCCTGCTCTTTCGAGTCTGCGGAACTCGGGGCTGCGAACTTCGCTCCCGCCCGATTCGCTCCACCACCCATGCCTCCAGCTCCAGACATCGGTTTGCCGGGAGCGATCGCGCCGAACGACGCTACAGGAGAGTCCGCCGGCGCATTCACCTCTCCTCGATCCATGAGGCGAACCAAGCTCTCCTGCTCCCTGACCGCACCCGACGCTTCGCGCAACCCGAGTGTATCGGAGGTATCGAGCGAACCGCGTTTCACTGCCGTATCGAAACGGTGGATGAAGTCGTCGATGTTCGGAGGGAGCAGCGAGTAGAGGTCGCTCACATGGCGAGAGGTCAGTGGGCGTTCGTCCTTCAGTCGCTGAGACAGCAGGATTTTCTCGACGACGTTGAGCTGTTCGTGCTTCCACGGCAGGGCGTAATCGGCGAGATCGGCTTGCAGCAGCCAGTGGTCGATGAACGTCTTGTCCATCTTGTTCGCGAGGTACGGCTTGATGACGCTCGCGAAGAACTCGGGGTCTTTCTTGAACAGGAAGAAGCTCAGTTCGTGGCTGGCGTGCTTCGAGTAGAGCGTTCGCTTCTCCTCCGGCTTGAGCTTCGGCCAGTTGAGGACGAACGCGAACTCGACCAGCTTCGGATCGCGATTGAGCGTCGCGTAGAGACTGTAGACGCGGGCGAGGCTGTCATACGCCTCGAACTTCGATGTAGTGATGTCGTTTAGGACAAAGCCCTGTCCGGTGGTGGCGATCGTGATTTGCTTCTGCTGCGTGAAGTGAGCCATCGGATCGAGACCGGCCAGCAGGCGCAGGTCGAGGAATTCAGTCTTGGCCTCGGGCAGCGCGAGGCTGCGGTACGTGGTGCTGATCGGATCGACGGCCACGACATGCAGATGCTGATGATCGCCCATAGCCTTCCGGTCAATCGTCACCACGCCGTCCTTGTCTGGTGCGAGGTTGACCAGCACAGCGCTCGCGTGCCCGAGGAAGTCGAGGTTCGCGGATTGAGCGGCGAGAGGATCATGCAAGCTGTTTAACATCGACGACTCATCCCGTTTGGCCGCGCTCGCGGGAGCGGGTGCTCCGCCACGGAAGACATCGCCACCGGCGGCGACTTGTTCGCCGGTCTCGGTCGCACGCACCGCCCACGGGTTGAGGAGCAGCGACGGACGGTCGAGCATGTTGCCGGGGAACTTGGTCGCATACTTGCGGTCAATGATGTAGCGGTACTCATCGCCAATGTTGCGACCGGTCAGGAAGACCGATTCGGCAGGAGTCTGCTGGAACACGTATGGCTCGGCGGCGCGAACGCGGCTGAGGTGTCCATAGGCGGCGTACTCGGGCAGATACCGCGTGGCGAAGACGTGGACGCGAGCATACTTCGTCGCATTCGTCAGCTTGATCGTCACCTTGTCATCGCCGACCTTGATGTCCGCGACTTGCAGCGGCGCGAGCGCGGGGGTCTCCAACTGCCGCCGCTTGCCGGCGACAAAGCGTCCGAGTTTGTCGCCGGCTGTGACTCGCAGCCGAATGCGTGAACCCGTCGTCTTGAGCAGCAGGTCGTAGTCCCCAGCAGGCAGCTTGTCGATGACGAGCATCCCGTCCTTGACGCTGAGATGCTCGAAGCGATCCGCAGTGAAGAGGTCGCCGCGCAGTTCGAGGAGCGAAACATCAGCCCTCGTGGCAGCGGGCGTCTCGCCTGCTGGAGTCTTGGCTTCGACGGGAGGTTGATTTGCTGGACGGGCAGGCTGGAAGCCTACCCCACGAGGCAGATACGGCAGCGTGATCGGTTCGCCGACTCGACCATGCAGCGACTGCGAGTACGTGTGTTCATCGCCGCGCATGACCCACGAATGCGAAGTCCCTTCCGGGCCGGAGGCGGTGAGGTACGCGATGTCCTTCAACGCGCCGAGTGTAACTCGACCGGCCGCGTCCGACTTCAACGTGACCGTCACCGTCTGTCGGAAGTCACGATGTTTGAACGCGACGACGACGGGGCGTGACAACTTGGACTCGCCCGTCTTGCCACGCATCTCCAACGCGTAGCCCGTTGCGGTTCGCATCAGGTGCAGGTCTTCCACCTTCTCGGTTCGGTCGATGCCGTTCAGCGCGAACGAGTCCTTCGCCGACAGGTCGATCTTTTGTCCACCGGCACTCAGCTTCTTCACCTTCGCCGTGAGCGTGAACGAAATTGAGGCGAGTCGTAGCGGAACCTGAAACTCGTGCGTCGATTCACGGTCCTCGAACAGCTTGAAATTGGGTATCTCTTGAGAAGTCGGCGTGCCATCCAGATCGACCGAGTTGATCGTGAGCTTCACCTCGCTCAGCAGGCCAAGCGAAACCGGAGTCCCATTCAGCGACAGGCTGGGCCGGATCACGACCGTCGCCGTCTTCCGTTTGAGCAGCGCCTCGCGATCGACATAGAAACCGGTGGCCAGCGTGTAGTTCTCGGCCTCATGGTTGAAGTAGTCGAGCGACGACAACTCACCGCGCGAGATGACGATTGGCTGCCGACCGGGATTCGTGCTGAACGGGACAAGGATTTCGGCGGGCCGACCTGTCGCAGGATGCTTTGCCTTGTCTGGCTCATTCGGATCGGCCTGTTTCACGGCCGCCGTGTACTCATGGCCGGCCAACCAGATGGAGGCGTCAGCCACGGGTTGGTTGTTGTCATCCAGCACCGTGAAGTATTGCCCCGCCGTGCCGGTCCGCACCAGATGACGCAGCCGTCCCTTGCGGATGAGTGCTCGCGAACTGCGGCCGTTCCCAATGAAGTCCACGATGTAGACGCCCGGCTTGCTCAGTTGAGGGAACTCAAACTTGCGAGCCACTCGCAGCAGCGGGGCCTCTTTGTAGGTGTGCGTCTGTTCGACATTCGCCACCAGCCCATCGAGGTTGATGTCGGTATCGACCTCACGCAGCGCATCGCGGTAGTAGTTCTTCGTGTTGATCTCGAAGACTTTGACGATGAGCGTGCCGACATTCTTGACGTGCAGGTTCAGCGCGACCGGCTCATCCGCTCCGAATTGCGTCTTGTTCGACGTGGCAAAGTCGATGTCGATCCGCTCCTTCAGTTGCTGGAACAATTCGGGAGGCAACAGCGACGCCCATTGCTCCGGCTCACCGAGGCCGTTGAAGATCTTGACCTCGGCAAACAGATGCCGCAGGTAAGTGTCGTTGATGTACGGCTCGAACTCCTTCGCGTTGGCGGCGTCGAGCAGGAAGTGCGACAGGTACGCGCGAACTAGCGGCTCATCGTTGCCGATCGGGTTGAGCAGCGTCGCCCCGCCGTAGTTCGAGTTCAAATCACAGGCGAATCGCTTGAGGTTGTCCGAGTCTCGCATCTGAACCGACATGTAGCCGACGTGTCGCGGCAGCTTGAGGTATTCGACGAATCGCCCCTTGTCCAACTTCCCCTGCAAGCGGTCGAGCGTCAGTCGGTGATAAAGGACATGTGCCTTGAGCGAGTTGTGAACGGGAGCCAACCGCACGGCAAACGCCTGCAACCGATCGAGATACGCGGCGAGAACCGCACGGTCATGCCGCCAATCGTCATCGGCTCCCGGTTGAATTCGTCGCAAATAGTTGTTGACGAAGTTCTGGTGGTTCAGCAAGTCGGGCCATTGCTTCAACAGCTCCTCATACTGCGAAAGGAGCAATTGATTGTGAATCGGTATGGAACCGAATTCGCGAGGGAGTGGATGACTGGTGTCCTCGATGATGTGCTGTACGACCTTCGGGTAGTCGGGCCGCTGAAGCCGCGACAACAGATGCCGTCGGTGATTGGGATTGAGTTCGTATCCGACGAGCCAGTCGAGTGCGGTGTCCTCGAACCCGTCGGTGTTGTCCTGCGTGACGGCGTTCGCCCGGTTGATGAACTCTTCGAGCGAGATGATTTTCTGATCGAGTACTGTCGGCAGGTTCGGTTCGACGCCAAGCTGTTCCTGCTGATGCGGGAAGTTCAACCCGAGCTTGTTTCGCAGATAGTCGAGCGTCGCTTGCGGGTTCTTGTCATACGTGAGCAACGCCAGCCGAGTCTGAATCTCAGTCAGCCGCCCCGTCTGTCCATGTCGCGAATGCCACGGCCTAGTTAGCTCGCGCGCCTTCTCAAACTGCTCCGTGTTGAGGAAATGCAGCGCGTGGTAGTAGTAATAGTCCTCCGTGCCGGGAACTAACTGTTTCAAAGCCGCCGCTCGATCAGGGGCCAGCGCGAAGTCCTCAATGAACCCGATCTCACCGCCAATTCCGGTGGAGGCCCACTCACCCAAGGACATCCCTGCCATGACAATCACTCCCATTAGGACAACGCGGCGCATGAAAGATTCCTCGCGACAGAGTTCATTGAGACAACGCGGTCTCGGTGGAATGGAATGGCGTGTTGAATTGTGGGCGGACAGCTCTGGGATCGGGGGTTCAACACGCAGCGGATGATACCGACGGTGGCGAGGTACGACGCGAGCCACTCCGAAAAGTTCCCCGACAGTCTGCAACTCTTCCAACCCGAACGGGATTGTGGCGGTGGTCGTACCTCACGCCGCAATGTGGTGAGAAATCGTGAGGCATCCCGGTTAAAGTGAGCCGCCTCACGAATGTTTTTCCCTCGTCACTTCACTACCGACAGCCTCACTTATGACGACTCCCGAACGTGTACCGACTCCCGCGATGCAGCGGTATCTCGAGGTGAAGGCCCAGCATCCGCAGGCCATTCTTCTTTTTCGCATGGGCGATTTTTACGAACTGTTCTACGAGGATGCGGTCACGGCATCGAAGGCGGTCGGGCTGACGTTGACCAGCCGCGACAAAGGCTCGACCAACCCGATCCCGATGGCGGGGTTTCCGTATCACCAGCTCGACAGCTATTTGCAGAAGCTGGTCCGCGCGGGCTTTCGCGCGGCAATCTGCGAGCAGATGGAAGACCCCAAGCTGGCGAAGGGTCTCGTCAGACGCGAAGTGACTCGCGTCGTGACGCCGGGGACGCTGACCGAGGACTCTTTGTTGGACCCGCGTGAGAGCAACTTCCTCGCATGTGTGTTTCCGACGAAGGAGGCGTGCGGGCTGGCGTGGCTGGAGGTTTCGACCGGCCGCTTCTTCACGACGGACCTCGCGCACGATGCAGTCTTGGATGAGATCGCACGAATTCACCCGGCCGAATGTCTGATCCCCGAGCAAGCCAAACAGAGCGGCATCGTGCAGGAACTGACTCGCACTTCGGGCCTGTTCCTCAGCGAACGGCCCGCGTGGTCGTTTGCCGCCGATCAATGCTTGCGACTGCTGCTCGAACAGTTTCAAACGAAGACGCTCTCCGGCTTCGACATCGACGAGCAAATGCCGGGCGTCATCGCGGCGGGGGCGCTGCTCGACTATGTCCGCGAGACTCAGAAGAGCAGTCTCGGCCACATCACGCGCCTCGAACCGTATCGGCGCGGGACGAGCCTGCTCATTGATGAGGCGACGCGCCGCAGTCTCGAACTGACGCAGACGCTGCGCAACGGCACGCGTGAGAACAGCCTGCTCGCCGTCATCGACGAGACCGTCACGCCAATGGGTGCGAGGCTGCTGGCCGAGTGGTTGTCGAACCCGCTCACCGAACCAACTCGCATCGAACGGCGGCTTGATGCGGTTCAGGAACTGCACGACGACAACATGTTCTGCCGCGACCTGCGCGATCAACTGCGAGAGGGCTACGATCTGCAACGCCTCACCGCGCGCGTCGCCACCGGCCGCTGCTCCCCGCGCGATCTGTCGTGCTTGGCGAGGACGCTCGCGCTGCTGCCGAAGCTGAAGGCGAAGCTCTCGGGCCGCGCGGCCGCACTTCTCGCGGACCTCGAAGGGCGACTCGATCTCTGTCCAGAAATCCGTGCCGACATCGAAGCGAATCTCGTCGATGAGCCGCCGCTGCTCACGACCGATGGTGGGATGATTCGTAACGGCTATCACGTTCAGCTCGACGAATGGCGAGACCTCGCACGCGGCGGCAAGGACTGGATCGCCAAGTATCAGGCCGAGGAGATCGAACGGACCGGCATCCCAAACCTGAAGGTCGGCTTCAACCGCGTCTTCGGCTACTACCTCGAATGCACCGCCGCACAGGCCGACAAAGTCCCCATCGACTACATCCGCAAGCAGACGCTGA
>JAYTXB010000124.1:0-5585 GCA_043743205.1 Schlesneria sp. | reverse complement strand
AACGGAGAGGGAGGGATTCGAACCCTCGGTGGGTGTGACCCCACACTGGATTTCGAGTCCAGCACGATCGGCCACTCTGTCACCTCTCCTGACCGGCGGAGAACTGGGTTGCCCTAGCTCCTCGCGAGTGGGCGGGATGATAAACGCAGATGTTGGAGATGCCAAGCCTCTCTTTGAGCCGATTCGCAAACTTCTGAAGGGGGGTGGTCGTGAAGTTACATAGGGCCGGGAGAATTGGGGGCGAGGAAATTGGCTCCCTCTGAGAAAACAGAGGGTGTTGAACAAATCCGAGTCATTCTCGGGGAGGAGTCGATGGAGACGTTATTGGTTGAGTTGGTGATGAAGCACGGTTGGGAACAAGTTTGGCCCAAGGTTTAAGTGGCAGCGGCGCAGGGCCTGTACGTGGCCAGCAATCTGAAGTTCATGCGGAGGATGATGGAGCTGATGCGGCTGATCTGTGCGGCGGGGTTTCGGGAGTGGTTGGAACAGGCGGATTGCTTGGCTGCGGCGTTCGATTGAGACGGTCGCCGGTTGCGATTCAAGCTTGCCAGCGAGCAGGAATTTGGTGTGACCGTCATTCCGGTTTCACCCCGCCTCTCCCCCGAAGACGGGCGGAGAGGTGGCCAGAAAAGTGCGACTCTCCAGAATGCCGGTCACACCCGAAAGAATTTGTCTCTCTGTGTGGGCCAGTGGTGGTGACGCGGCGGTTGTTTCAGGAGGATTGTGGTGGACCGACGGTGGGAGCTGAGAGGAATGCCTCGCCTACGAATCTGAGGCATTCCATGACTTGCATTCGCGAGACTCGTCAACCGGTCAATGCTGACCGCTTGGGGAAACATCACTACCGTCGAGGGTGTCTCTTGCTCCACTCCCCAGACCACCCATTGGCAACTGCACTCTCGTGGTACGATCAGCGAGACGGTTGCTTTTCATCGCGCCGTGCTTGGCTTAGATTGCTACCTCCGCGTTTGGCTCGCTCTCTCGTCCGTGACTAATTCTGATAAAGGACTCTCCCTTGGCCGACAAGAAGCCCGACTTTGACGAGTTCCTCGACAAGTTCCGCAAGCACCGCGAAGTGATGATCGAAGAGTTGCACAAGGTCATCGTGGGACAGTCCGAGGTAATCGATCAAATCCTCGCCGCGATCTTTACTGGCGGGCACTGTCTACTGGTCGGCGTGCCGGGACTGGCGAAGACGCTGACGGTCTCGACGATTTCTCAAATCTTGGACGTGCAGTTCAAGCGGGTTCAGTTCACGCCCGACTTGATGCCGTCTGACATCACCGGCACGAACGTTCTCGATGAGAACGATGCCGGGCGGCGCGAGTTCCGTTTCGTGGAAGGACCGGTCTTCACGAACATCCTGCTCGCCGATGAAATCAATCGGACACCCCCGAAGACTCAAGCGGCGTTGCTGCAAGCGATGCAGGAACGCGAAGTGACCGTGGGCCAGTCGACCTACAAACTTCCCGAGCCATTCTTTGTCATCGCCACGCAAAACCCGATCGAGCAAGAGGGAACGTACCCGCTCCCCGAAGCACAACTCGACCGGTTCATGTTCAACGTGAAGGTCGATTACCCGAACCTCGCTGAAGAGGAGCAGATCCTCACGTCGGCCACGACGGGTGAGCGGCAAGAGGTTCGCAAGGTCCTTTCAGCCAAGGCGATTCTCTATCTGCAAAAGCAGATCAATTCGATCGAAGCGGGACCGCTGACGATCAACTATGTCGCGCGGCTGGTCCGTGCCACTCGCCCCGCCGACCCTGCGTCGCCGAAGTTCGTCCGCGATCTGGTCGATTGGGGAGCGGGACCACGCGCGGGGATGTTCCTCATCGCGGGAGGCAAAGCAATGGCCGCGATGGACGGTCGCCCGAGTGTCTCTCTGCAAGACATCCGCCGCGTCGCCGTCCCGGTCCTCCGCCACCGCATCGCGACGAACTTCCAAGCTCAAGCGGAAGGAATGTCGTCCGAATCGATCATCGCCCGCCTGCTCGATGAAGTCCCCGAACCGAAGATTCCGAAGTATGTGTGACCGGGCTTAGTGGGTTAATTCGCCAGCGAGCATTATTCAGGAGCATCTCATATCACAGTCCAGCGAAGTCCCCGTCACTCCAATCGAACCGGCTCGTCTCTTTGAAATCTTACGCCGCACTCGTTGGGCGGTTTGGTTCGTATTCGCGTGGTGCCTCGTGTTCTGCATCCTCTCACTCAAAATATTGTCAATTACCGCAGCCGCGTTCCTTGAACTGTGTAAATCGGATGACTTTTATGGTGACCTTCACCGGTATGACCGCATGTTCTCAGTGGCTCACATTGGCGGCTCTTTACTTTCTGCGGCGATGAGCGGGTGGATGGCATACATGACTTGGAGGTATCAAGCAGCGACGGCAACCGCATTGCACTCAATCGAGATAGAGCGAGCGATGAAATTTGGTGGGCCTGTGCTGCTCTGACGTGCTGCATCACTTTGGCGTGGAGATGTGGCGAGTTTGTGATTTCCAATATCGATTGGCCGAAGTTCGGGCGATCGCGCGCATTCCTCGCGAACGACGACTCTCGGGCACGACCGCAAATTGAGATTCGGCTGGCAAAACGCCATCAGGTGATTGGTCGTTGATAACTCGCTCAGCTTCGCACCGGCCTTCTTCAGTAAGGCATAACAGGCCGGTGGAACCGGCCCTACGTCACTACGGCATCCGGCTCGCAAAACTTTTGCCAGAAACGCCACAGTTCAGGTGGCCCGAGAATTCGAGTGCAGTCTGTCGAGAATTCTTGGCGGCTCGGTGGAATGTCTGACAATAAACTGAGACGCTCGCGCATCGAGGATGCCGTTCGGTGGCCAACCCGCGTCGGTCGGTTCTATCGGCCAGCCATCTGCTATTCAATTCGTGCTTCAATCAGGAGATTCCCGCGATGAGTTCTCGTTTAATTTCACTCGGCCTTTCTCTGGCGATGATGCTCACCGTGGTGAGTGGTCGCATTCAAAAAGTCTCCGCCGCCGAGAAACCCAACCTCGTCATCTTCTACGCGGACGATCTCGGCTGGGGCGAGTGCGGTTGCTACGGGTGCAAGGACATCCCCACGCCGCACATCGACTCGCTCGCCAAGCACGGAATTCGATTTACTCAAGGATACGTCGCCGCGACCTATTGCAGTCCGTCGCGAGCGGGCTTGCTCACCGGGCGCTATCCGACGCGGTTCGCGTCACGAGTTCAACAGCATTCACAATCACTCGGGCCTGAGTTTGAACGAGACGACAATCGCTGACCGGCTGAAGAGTCTGGGTTACTCCACCGCCGCCGTCGGCAAGTGGCACTTGGGGGGCGGAGACGCCTACCGGCCGACGAAACGCGGTTTCGATGAGTTCTACGGCACGCTCGCCAACACCCCCTTCTTTCACCCGACTCAGTTCGTCGATTCGCGAGTCTCGAACGACGTGAAAAAGATCGAGGATGACTCGTTCTATACGACCGACGCTTACGCCGATCGGGCGATCGACTGGATCGAAAAAAACAAGTCGAAGCCAATACTGCTGTATCTTCCCTTCAACGCACAGCACGCCCCGCTCCAGGCTCCGCAGAAATATCTCGACCGGTTCCCGAAGATCACGGACGAGAAGCGAAAGCTGTTCGCGGCGATGATGGTTGGAATGGACGACGCCATCGGCCGTGTGATGACCAAGGTGCGCGAAGCGGGTCTTGAAGAGAACACGCTCTACTTCTTCATTGGTGACAACGGAGGGCCGACTCAAAGCACGACCTCGTACAACGGCGGGTTGCGCGGCTACAAGATGACCACGTTTGAAGGTGGTCCCCGAGTCCCATTCATCGCACAGTGGAAGGGGAAACTTCCCGCTGGCCAGACCTACGATTTCCCGGTGATGAACCTCGACCTGCTGCCAACGATCGTCACCGCTGCGGGTGGCAAAGTGGACGCGGCGTGGAAGCTCGATGGCGTGGACCTCATGCCGTACCTGACGGGCGCGAACAAGGCTCGTCCGCACGAGACACTCTACTGGCGGTTCGGCGAACAATGGGCCGTGCGCCACGGAGACCTGAAGCTGGTCGTCTCGAAGGGAGGAAGCGGTCAGCCCGAACTCTACAACCTAGCCGATGACTTCGCCGAGTCGAAAGACATGGCTACTGCTCACCCCGAAAAGACCAAAGAACTGCAAGCCCTCTGGAACAAGTGGAGTGCCGAACAAGCCGAGCCTCTCTCAAAAGCAGAGACGGGCAATCAAAACAAGAACAAAAAGAATAAGAAGAAAGCGGCGAGTTGAACGAGTGAGTTCTGACATGCCATGGCACTGGCGTTTGTAATCCGCAGTCTTTAGTAACCCGCAGCGTCAGCGAGAGAACTTCAAACCTCGCAAACAGACAGAATCCCTCGCTGACGCTGCGGGTTACATTCCTAATGTCAGTGCCATTGGGCTGGCAGGGACGGTCGCCTCGGTCAGACTCTCAGTCATGAAATGGCTGAGCTACGTTGGCGAGTCACTCCACGACTCGCCTTCTCATCCACATCGAATCTCCTAGACGGCCGATCAAAAGCGGATCCTTCGAGATCCACTTTTGATCGGTAGAACTCCGACATGCCTGAAGAACAGTTTGATGTCGTCGATGAGTTGGATCGAGTTGTGAGACAGGCTCCGCGATCGGTGGTTCATGCCAATCACTGGCTACACCGCGCGGCTCACATCTTCGTGTTCAACTCAAGCGGCGAACTCCTGGTGCATCGCCGATCCGCCACGAAGGACGAGTGCCCGAACGTCTGCACGTCTTCTGCGTCGGGGCATCTCGCGTCGGGTGAAGACTACGCGACTGCCGCTGTCCGCGAGTTGGAAGAAGAACTCGGCTTGGTTTCACCGCTGGAGTTCCTCGGCATCATCCCGGCCGATGGAGCCGATACGTCGTTTGAACACAGCGGCCTGTTTCGCACGACGACCGATGAACCGCCCAGCTTCGATCCTGATGAGATCGCTTCAGGAGAGTTCCTGCCTCTGACCGATATCGCCTCACGCCTCACACACGATCCCGCCGACTTCACGCCCTGCTTTCAAGTGCTGTTTCGCTGGTACTGTGAGCGAGAAGGTGGGGCGATACTCCCACGACTCCGTCACGTCGTTTCAGCCTGTTATTCCGGGGCTTCGCCCGGCACGGATACAAGGGGACTGTTGGATTAGTCGTTTAACCGCAACTCGAAGGCGTGCGCGCGAACGTAAATCGTTATTTAGCGTCACTCGCACGCCTTCGGCTTACGGTTAAACGATCGAATCGCGACTAATCCGACAGTCCCCAAGCACGGCCACCCCGCCCAGAGTCCGTCTGAAGTCCGAGAAACACGTCTTATACGGATCCCAAAAAACAACTGCGCGCGATGCACGGCACGAGATTTGCGCCAGCTCCAACCATGATTTGATCACCGTCAACATGGCAGGAGGCTGGGCATGACGATCGTGGAGCATCATTCGGCGGAAGAGTTGCAGGGGCTATTTCGGCAGGAGCAGGACGCTCGGGTGGCCAAGCGGATTTGGATCGCGTGGCAGGCTCGGCTGGGGAGCACGGAGCCGCAGATCACGGCGGCGA
>JAYTXB010000123.1:0-4799 GCA_043743205.1 Schlesneria sp. | reverse complement strand
CGCGCCTCATCAAACTTCGGCGGCGCTTGTTGCTTGTAACCGCGACCCAAAACTTCTTCAGCCTGATGCAGGAACGGCGACTTCACTGCCCGTTGCCGTAACTCGGCGACGATCGGTTCCAACTCGTCATACTTCTTCTGGCGAAAGCTCACTTCGGCCAGCAACACCCAGACGCGATCGAACCATGGCAGCGCGTTGACCGCCGCGTTCACTTTCTCAGCCCGCAGCACGGTGAGTCGTTGCCGCGCCGCTTCCAAATCGGGATCGCTCGCTTTGACGTTCGACAAGATCGCCTCAACCACGCTGTAGCCTGCGTACCAGCGATGAGGACTGTTGGGGAAGAGCGTTGGCAATTGTTCGGCCAGCGTGCGGACATCGTCCCAGCGCTGCTGATCGACTGCGAGGACCACCAGTTGGTAGAGCGAACGTTCCTTCACTTCGGGGTCGCTCTTGTCGGAAGCGAAAAGTTCCTCGAACGCTTTCCGCGCGGGTTCGAGCTTGTCGGCGATGAGATCACTTTCGGCGAGACTCAGCCGCGCGTTGTCTGCCAGTTCACTGTTCGGCACAGCTTGAATCAACCGCCGGAAGATGTCGTCGGCTCGTTCGTAACGCGCGGCGTCGTAATTGAGCAGCGCCCACTCATCGAGCAGTTGGTCGAGGCGTTGCGGCTTCGGGAACCGCTTGACCAACTCGTCATACGCGGCGTCCGCTTCAACCGTCCGCTTCGCCTTACGTTGGAGTCGCGCGGCTTGGAGTCCAGCGCGATACGAGTAAAGCCACGGAGTCTGTTGCTCCACATTCGCTTCGGCCGGCTTGTCGCTCGACACTTGCTTCAGTAGGCCGTCGAATGCCGCGATTGCCCCCTCGACATCGCCCACTTCTCGCAACGCGTCCGCTCGATAGTAAGCACACTCGGCAGCCAGCTTGTGCGTCGCGAAGTCCTTCAACACGCGCGCATACGTGACGGCCGCTTCGGCACTCTGTTTCTGTTTCAACTGTGCCCAAGCCAGCCCGCGAATCGAGTACGGCTGGTTGTCGGAGCCATCGTTGAGCGGAATGAGTGCCGTGTAGAGTCGCGCTGCCGTCGGCCAGTCTTCACGCGCATCGGCCAACTCGGCAAGTTGCTGCGTCGTGATCACGCGCAACGGATGCTCGGGGAACTCAGTGTCGAGTCGCTTCAGCGCGAGATCGGCCGTTGCAAAGTCCCGCTTTTTCGCGGCGACGACCGCTTGAATCGAGACCGCTCGCGCCGCTTGCCGTCCCTTTGGGAAGAGGTTCAAGTACGAGGCTGCTGCTTGAGCCGCCTCATCAAACTTCTTCTCTATCTGATCGCTGTCCGCTTGAAGAACGAGTGCATCGCCGAACTCCGACTTCGCGCCGTCGGCCATCACTTGCGCGACGAGCGGGGCGATCACTTCGAGTGCCAGCGCGTGCTGACCTTGAAGCTGTCGGGCGAAGGCGAGGTAGTACCGCGCTTGCGACTGGGTCTTCGCGACGGCGCTTTCCTTCAGCACGAGCTCAAAGCGTTTGGCGGCGGCCTCGTAGTGCGCGGTCACAGCGTCGGCGGGGCGTTGCTCACGCAGAGCGACCGCCGCACGAGCCAGTTCCATTCGTCCGGACAACAACTCCGTGTGCAACTTCAAGCTGCTCATCGGGTAGTCCTTGGCGAAGCGTCCGAGCAGTTGCTCGGCGCTCGTCAGGTCGCCCGCTTCAATCGCCAGCTCAGACAGCGCGTGCAGGCTGTCGTCTCCAAAGTCACCCTTGCCCCAACGCGCGAGAACGCTCTCGAACAGCGGCTTCGCTTCGGCAACCCGCCCGAGTTGCCGCTCACACAAAGCCTGCTGGAAGAGAATCGACTCGACCAGCGGTGCCTCTCCCGCGACGGCAGCCGCCGACTTGAAGACCTCAACCGCCTGAGCCGGTTGGCCGAGCGACTTAAGACTGAGACCCTGCCAGTAACGCGCGGTGACGAGCTGAGCCTTGTCCTTCGCTGCCGCTTCAAATTGGGGAACGGCATCCGCAAACTGCCCCGTCTGATAGAGCGCGTAACCCGCGTTGAGATGGGCCAACGACACGTAGCGGCTCTTGGGAAAACTCTTCGTCAGCTCGAGATAACTCGCCGCCGCTGCGGGGAACTGCTTCCGATCGAACGCAATCGCCGCGATGTGAAACTGCGCGTCAGCCGCGCGCGAACCGTCCTTCTTCGCCGCCAACTCTTGAAATTGCACGAGCGCGTCATCTTCGCGCTTCAACAACTCCAGAGACCGGCCACGGCCGAACTTGGCATCCTCCACGAGCGGTCCCGCTGGAAAGCGATCAACGGCCTGTTGGAACAGCGCGAGTGCCGCTGTCGGATCGTTGAGCCTCAACTGAACATCGGCCAAGTACGGCAAGGCGTGATCGTGAAACGGGTCTTTCGGAAAGTCTTTGAGGTACGAGTCGAGGTCCGCGCGAGCGACGGCCAGATCGTTCAACAGATAGCTGCACTCGGCGATGCGGTAGCGCGCCTGCCCGAGGTTCGCGTTTTGAGGGTTCTCTTTCACGAACGCCCGCAGCTCGTCACGCGCCGCCGTGAAATCATCCAGATTGACGAGCGTCAGCCCGAGATACAGCTTCGCCAGCGGAGCCTTCTCGTGCTTGTCATACGCTTTCAAGAAGGCACGAAATTGAGCGGCCGCTGGCATCCAGCGCTCTTGTTTGTAGAGACCGACCGCCGTGTTGTACTCGTCCAGCGGCGCATCAGCCCACGCGAGAGAGGGAACCGTGACGAGCAGTGCCAGCCCGAGGATCAAACCTCGCGCCGCAACGACACCGCCACACGCACGATAAAGGGCAACAGCAGACATACACGCACCTCACCAACAAACACAGAGCCTTGGCGAGACAGAAAAACAGGGCCTTGGCGGGCCAGATCGTATCCGTGTCGATTCAGCCCCGCAAACCGCGACGCTGAAACTTGCCGATGGAACCGTGCATAGGATGAGTCGAGTGGCGTTTCGATTGAGTGGTGCGACATCGATGACTGGTCCGCCTCGCCTTGTCCCCTCGCCCCGGCCTTGCGGGGAGAGGGCTAGGGTGAGGGGATTCTCTTCAATGGTGAGGAGAAGGGCTGATACTTTGACTATTGGTCTGCCGTAAAAAGCACATATCTGCCTTCTTTCGATGCCCGCAAATAGAGTTCACGAACCGGCTGAAACCAGTCCCACGTGTAGCCAAAGTCTTCGTCTGTGAGTTCCATACCGTAGCTGTCAGGGTCAATTGCGAAGTACAGCTTGCGAAATTCAGTTTCGGTAACAGTGGGCAAGGCTGCTGCAATATCCTTGACCTGCTGAGGCGTCTTCAGGCTGACGATGTAGTCGGATTCTGTGTAAAGCAACTCGCCTCCGAGAACGACATGGTTAAGTGGATATCTTCCACCCTCCCAAGTCATTTCACCGTCACTGAGCACGCGATGCATTGCATCCCACGCCTTGTCACTTTGTGCCAGCAGGTCTTCATGGTCTGAAAAGTAGTTGTCCTCAAGGACCTCTTGAATGTAGGTGATTCGGTCCTGTTCGTCCTCAAAAGATCGTAGCGTCGTGACATCTTCGTCACTCAGTGCAAAGTGAACACCAAGACAACCCATTGCAACTGCTCCTCGTACCCTGCGATGCCCAAAAATCGCCTTGTTCCATTTACCTGCTTGGTTCCAATCTTCATGTCTTCTTGCGCAGCATGGGCCAGGCCAGCACGAGTTTCTCCAACAGCAGACAACCGAGTACGCACCACGCCAGCAACTTCCACAGGTCTTGGCCGCGGCGTGTGCCTCCTTCGACGCGGATCGGTTCGTCGGCGGTGAGGACTCGCGCGTGGTCGTGGCCGAGTTTTTGTTGCAGGTCGGCCACCGAGATCGCCGTGAGGTTCGATTCGTTTGCCGCGCCGTTGACCGCCAGCGGGATGTCGTCGTGTGAGTTCGAGGCCGAGCCGGGGGTGAGCGTCTCGGTTTGTTCGGACGAGATGTTGTAGACGCCCGCCAGGACCGGACGGCGCACCGTCACGCCGGAGACATTCGGGCCGAGGGCGTCGATGTTCAGTGGCTCGCGCGAACCCGACGGGCGCAGGACGGTGAGCCGCGTGTCGGCGCGACGCTCGACCGGCAGCGTGATCTTTTGTCCGGCGAGATAGTTCCGCGTCGGCAGCGTCCCCTCCATCAACTGGCAGAACGCGCGGTGGTACAGGTACATCGCTCCCGAACCGCGCATCAGGTTCCAGTTCGAGGTGACTCCGCTGGTGAACATCACGACGCGACCGGCTCCGAGGCGGCGTTCGATGGCGAACGGAAGGGCCTTGGTATCAAACGTGGCCAGGACGCGCGGTTGACTGCGCTTGGCCAACTCATCCGGCGCGAGCGACCGATCGACCAGCGGCAGCGGCGAACGCCAGCGCCACCAGGCCGGTTCGATCTCGCGGAACTTGCGGTCTTCGTCGGCGCTGTGCGACGCGGCCGGGCCTTTCTCCATCGCACGGGCCGCCTCTTGTGCGGCGTAACCGTCGAGGAACGCCTTCTCGTCGGCAAACCGCTTGGCGTCCGACTTGGCGAGCGCGTCGAGCCGACTCGCGCTGAGATCGGCCTGCACCGCCTTGAAGAACGGCGTTGAATCAAACAGCGACGCGAGCGACTTCGAGTCCTCACCTTCAACCAGAAAGAAGTCATGCTGCATCGACGAGAACGCGGCGTAGAACGGCTTGACTTGTTGAGGAGCCTCTTCCGGCGTGACACCGAACGGTTTCGGATCGAGCGGCGCGGGCAACAGTCCCTG
>JAYTXB010000122.1:0-1606 GCA_043743205.1 Schlesneria sp. | reverse complement strand
GTCAGCGTTCCCTTTGAGTCGCGGAAGCTCTCCGCCTCTACACCCATCTTTTGGACGAGCGTCAGCAGCACGTTGGAGAGCGGTGGCGCGTTGTTCGCCTCGAACGCCAGATGCTGACCGTGCTTCAGCCCCAGCTTGCGACCGCCCGCGACGAGTAGCGGCAAATTTTTCGGTGAGTGCTCGCCCCCCGCTCCCGAATTCATGCCGGAGCCAAACATCACCAGCGTCCGGTCGAGCATGTTGCCGTCCGCTTCGGGTGTCGATTTGAGAAACGTCAGGAAGCGGCCGAGTCGTTCGAGATGAAACCGGTCGATCTGCGCCAGCTTCTTGAGCATCCCTTCGTCGCCGCCGTGGTGAGACAGCTCGTGATGGTTCTCGCCACCGCCACCGTAGCCGCCCGCTTCGCGCGACCATTCGTAGGCGATCACACGCGTGGTGTCGGTCAGGAATGCGAGATACGAGACCTCCAGCATTACGTCGAGCCACATCGGTCGGTCGTGCGCGTTCTGCGGTTGAGAGGAAAGTTGCAGGTTCTGCGGCTCAACCTTCGGCTTCGGAACATCGACCCACGCTTCGAGTCGCTGCACCCGCTGCTCGGTCTCACGCACGGAACCGAGGTACTCGTCGAGCTTCCGCTTGTCGCTCTGACCGAGCTTCCGTTCGAGCGACTTGGCTTCACTGGCGACACTGTCGAGGATCGACTTCCGTTCGGCATAACGACGCAACGTGGCGGCTCGGTCGGCAGCGTTGTCGGGGATGAACAGCCGATCGAACAACTGTCGCGGTGAGTTCTCACTCGGGAGTGGAGTGCCGCTGCGATCGAACGACAACGTGTGGCTGTGCCCCGCTCCGCCGGTGCCACTCGCGTCGGCCAGTTGCAGCGACGGGAAGCGTGTCTGTCGGCCATGCCGCTCCGCGACGAGTTGATCGGCGGAAATGGAGTTTGTGTAGTCGGCTCCCGGCACCGCTTTGAGGTCGGCTCCCGTCAGCCACGTGTCCGCGCCGCTGTGTCCCCCTTGTGACGCGGGATGTCCCAATCCCGAGATCACCGTGAAGTCTGCGCGATGATCTTTGAGTGCCTCCAGCGTTGGAGAGAGTGCATAGTTCGCGCCGCTCTCCTTGGGAACCCACTCCAAAATGTTCACGCCATTCGGGACGTAGCAGAAGAGGATTCGCGGCTGTACAGAGTCCGACTTCGCCAGCGGCTTGAACTGCGACGGAGCAGACCAAGCGCGCGGCATCATCGCGTCCAAGAGCGGCAGAGAAATGGCGGCTCCCAGTCCACGAAGCACATGGCGTCGGCTGAGTCGTGAGTCCATCAATGGCATCCTCGCAAGTGTGAGTTTGAAAATGGCGGCGGCATCATAGAAGCGAACGCCGCGATTGAAATAGCGCACGTGGGATCGAGTAGCACCGCAGCACTTTCACGGTCTGTGGAGAATCGTCGCTGCTCGCGGTTATAGTCGTCCGCCATGACCACCACCTTCATCACTCGCCGCCGCGTTGAGTTCTGTGAGACCGATCTCGCCGGGATCGTTCACTTCGCGAACTTCTATCGCTACATGGAGCAAGCCGAGCACGAGTTCTTTCGCTCGCTCGGCCTGAA
>JAYTXB010000121.1:0-6227 GCA_043743205.1 Schlesneria sp. | reverse complement strand
GATCAACTTCTGTTGGTACTCGTCATAGCGACCGGATTGCAGCAGGTCGTCGAGGAACCGACTGATCGGGAGATTCGCCAGCGCGAACAGTTCATTGAAGATGATGCCGTACCGCGCGGCTAACTCTCGATGATAGGCCACCGACAATTGAGCCTGATCGGGGGGCAACGACGGCCCGAGCGGGTTGTAGACGAGATTGAGGATCAGGCCGCTGCCAGACGCTCCATACCCGAGGTCGTTCAAGCGACGCAGTGCTTCCAGCGACTTGGCGAACACACCCTCTCCGCGTTGCGCATCGACGTTCTGTTCGAGATAACACGGCAATGAAGCGACGACCTCGACGCGGTGTTCGGCCAGAAACACGGGCAGATCATCGAACCCGGGTGCCAGCAGAATCGTGAGGTTGCACCGGTCGATGATCCGGGCCACGCGCGGCCGCGCCTGGGTGACGAGCCAACGAAAATGCGGGTTCATCTCAGGCGCACCACCGGTGATGTCGAGCGTCGAAAACGAATGCTGTTGGATCGCGTCCAAGCACGCCTGCATCACATCGCGCGACATGATCTCGCGCCGATCCGGCCCGGCATCGACGTGACAGTGGCGACACGTTTGATTGCATACGCGACCGACGTTGACCTGCAAGACATCGAGACTCGTCGCTGCCAGCGGCGGCAGTCCGTGGTGCCTCAACGTCGGATCGAACCGCGCCAGTGAGTCGCCGCGCTCGAGGACTCGCACCTGTTCGCGCGGGTCAGCTAGCGTGTGCGTTTGCCGGAGCAAAGTGAGTGACGGCATGACCTGATCTCCAACGCGATGAAGCTTTCGCCGAGATAGAGCGAAGTTGAGGGAGTCCTCACCGGGCCGTCAGTTCGGGCAGATCTTCAGTCGGTGCGGACGCTTTCAAACCACTGATCAAGCCACGACCCAACGCGGCCTTTTCGGTGGCTTGGCTGGAGACGCCGAGCTGCTTTAGAACTGCTTCCGTCTGAGCACGCTGGGCTGCCAGGCCCGCAGTCAAACGAAACGCTTCCTCACGCAACACAATGTCTTCAAAGTGGCCGATGAACTGCAAAGCCAAGTCCACCTTGTCAGTCGTTGCCAATTGAGTGGCCAACGACAGAGCCATGTCGTCGCGCTGGCCGTCCTTCGATTCGAGGTTTGAGACAAACTCGGCCGCCGCCGTCGCGTCTCCCTTGTTCAGCAGCTCACGCACGAACACGACATCGGGGCGTTTCGGTGCGGCGTTCTGGGCGAGCGCACCGCGAATGGCCTTCTCGGTCTCGCGGCCACGATGGGCTTCCAGCAGTTGACCGATGAGCGGCGTGTCGAGGAAGTCATCGCGAAGGCTCGTATCGGCTTCAGCACTGCGCGAACTGACCAAGACCCAAGCCTTGTCCTTCAAGCCCGCGTCGATCAATCGCGCGAGGATGGCTGTCTGCAACTCGAACCTTTGACGCGACGCGGCATGAATCTCCGTCAGCTTCCGTCGGTAATCACCCACGCGCTGTCGCGCCTCGTCGTCTGATTTCAAGGCCAACTCGCGCTTGAGCAGGTTCAGCAGGCCACCCGCTCCCGCTTGCTCCGCTTCATTCACACGCTGAGCCACGGCGGGGAGACCGGGGGCTAACCCGCGTACAAATTGCAGCGACTGTTCGAGCGAGGCGTCTGCTTCTTTGAGCGTGCTCGGCGAGAGGGACTGCACGAACGCGATCTCAGCAGCGGCCGTTGCGGCTTGCACCAGTGGCGTTGCATCGGGTGAGGTGTACTTCAGCATCGGCTTCACTTCCGGCAGCTTCGGTTCGATCGGTGTCGCGACGGTCGCCAAAACATCGCGAGCCAACTTCAGTGTCGCCGCCGTTCCGGCCTCATCCTTCGCGAGGAACCGACCACACGCGGCGCGCGCCCAGACTCGGGCCCTCAACTGCGGCGCGAGGCCCTTCACCGCTTCCACCAGCTCGGCATTTGAATCGGCGGAACCCGACTGAGCCTGCTTACGTGCGACCGCCTCCGCCCAAACCGCGAGACACTCCGCCTTCGCCTCTTCGTTCGATTGCGCTTTGGCCCATTCGCGAGCCGTCGCCAATTGGCCTCGCGTAACCAGTGTCATCGTGGCCGCGACTGCTTGAGGTGCCGTCCACGGCAACACAGCGCGAACCGTCGTCAATCGCGCGAGTCGTCCATCGGAAGCCATTTGGATGCGCGCGGCCAATTGACCATCTCCTTCGGCAGACTGATGACCTTGCAGCGCTGCGAGGGCTGCGGGAATACGACCACCGGCCGCGAGAGCTGCCGCCAGTCGTCCCGAGATTTCCAATTGATTGCGTCCGACTTTGGGGATCTTCGGTGCATCGACCAAGGCGGCATCGAGCGACTTGCCCGCAGCCACTTTGTCACCGGCGGCCCACTCGATCCAGAAGAGTTCGAGATTCGGCACGATCCGGTAGTAAGGTACGTCACGCCCCACGACCATCAGTTGTGCGAGTTGCTCGCGCGCGGCGACCACATCACCCAGCAGGATGTTCACTTCGGCAGCCTGAAGCCGACAGAACGGCTTGCTGCGCTGACGACGATCTCCCATCAAGCACGCCTCGTTCACTTGCTTCAAAACATCCGCGATCACCGCCTCGGGCGACTTCGTGTCGGTGTGGCCTTTCGGATCGACACCTTTGGGGGTTTCGGTGCCACCCGCGTCAGCAACGACTTTTGTCGTAGCAGGAGCCGCAGACTTCTTGCCCATCTCGGCCATCATCGCCCGATCTTCGTCGGACATTCCCGATGGCTTCGCCTTACTGGCGAGCAGACCCGGTAGCACAAAGAAGCCGACACCACCCAGCAGAAGAACTGCGGCAGTGATGCCGAGGATCGGCATGAGGTTGCTCTTCTTCGGTGGCGGCGGCGGTGCTTCCACGATCGGGAGCGGTGCCTTGAAGACCGGGACCATGCACTTCGGGTTGGCACATTTCACTTCCAAACCGACCGCAGTCGGAGGGACGTAGCCGACGGTCTCGCACATCGGACAGACCACCGCCAACGACCGCTGCTTGGTCGCGTTGGGCATGGCTTGAATCGCCGACGCACCACGCGGCAAGTCATCACCAAACGGGAAGTCATCGTCGTTGCTGCCCGCTTTCGCACTGGCAGGCCCTTTCCCCGCGATGGGCTTCGATGGAGGTGATCCCGGCTTATTGGAGACAGCACCCGGGTTGGTGATCGCCACGCCCGGTTTGGCAATCGCGCTGGACGCCGCAGGCTTGGGTGCGGCAGGTTTGGCTCCCGGCTTTCCCTTCATCGACGAACCGCAAAAGGGACAGTCATCGACATCGTCGTCGATGACCGACTGACCGCACGCGGGACAAACCGGAAAGTCCATGTTGCTGATTCCTGTTGAAGGCCATGTATGAAGTCGCACGAGCAGCCGCGACAACACCGGGCGGTGAGACGAAATGGAGTGGGCGGGATTCTAGCGACCGCCCGGCAGAACGGACAAACCAGCCGCACGCCTTGGTCTCAAGCAGGTTGGCATTCGCCAGTTGGTAGCCTCCGCTGCTCGTTCCCTCAACCGCCGCCTTCTGGGGGGAGCGGGTCAGCAGCCCGTTGAAAACGGGAAGGCGCGGCTCCCGCTGCACATCCTGCGAGACAAGGGCCTCCGTCTGGATGAGTCCCTGCTCGACGCCGAATTCGACCTCTGCCACGGCGACCTCGTCGGCAACGGTGAAGTCTTGTTCCGCTAGGTTGCCGCCGCGTAGACTGACGGTCGCGTCACTTCAAACTAACAGGAGGAGCCATGACACTCACCCCAGAGCAGCGTGAAGTCGTGCAGGCCGATGGAGCCGTTCCGATGATGATTGACGGGATCGAATGCGTCGCCCTGCGCGCGGATCTCTACGCCCGTGTGAAACGGCTCATCGAGTACGACGATCGCGAGATGGACCCCGCCGAAGCGTACCCGGCGATTGTGCAAGCGTGGGATTCCGTGGGAAGCCCTTAAGACGCTGAAGACTATCGCGTAAGACGGCTCCAACTCTCCGTCGAGGCAGCGTGGTGATCGTGAAATTCGCAACGTTCAGTCCAGTCGTTTGGACATCGCCCACCCTGCGGGACTAGCTCGGATGTGAGCATTCCCGTCCAAAGAATCCCATGTCACACGAAAGCAACACTGTCCAAGCCAGTCCGCCCGCGAAGCGTCTCACTTGGAAGCGGCGTTTGGTGCGAAGCGTGCTGCTGTACGTTGTCATGCCCTATCTGGCGATTGTCGTGATCGTCGTTGCGTGCCAACGCCGCATGATTTACCAGCCGACCAAGACCGATCGCTTGTTGGCTGCGGAAGTCACGTCGTCCGATGTCAAAGTGGAAGACGTTGCCCTGCATGCCGCCAGCGGACTCACTCTGCATGGTTGGCATTTTCATGCCGAGGCAACAACGGACGACGACCCCGCGTTTCTCGTGATTTACTTTCCCGGCAATGCGGGGTGCCGTCGGGATCGAGTCGCAGACTGCCGCGACTTCACCCGTCTCGGTTGTGACGTGGTGCTGTTCGATTATCGAGGCTATGGAGACAACGAAGGTTCACCCAGCGAAGTGCTGTTCGCGGCCGATGCTCGCCGAGCCTGGCTGTTCGCCACACAGGACCTTCATTTTTCGCCGGACCAAATCGTGTTGTTTGGTGAATCCTTGGGCGGAGCAGTGGCCACTCGACTCGCGGCCGAATTCTCTCTCGCCGGGACTCCGCCTGCCGCGCTCATCCTCAATTCGACGTTTGCCTCACTGGGACAGACTGTGGCGTGGCACCATCCCACGTTCCCGTTTCAGTACCTGCTGTGGGACCGCTTCCCGTCGATTCAACGCATCCCACACGTCACCTGCGCGATCCTTCAATTTCATGGCACTGCCGATGACATCGTCGCCTTCGATCACGGCCACCAATTGTTCGACGCGGCCCCGGCAGCGTCCTCAACGGGCGTTGCAAAACGTTTCATCGCAATCCCACATGCGGGGCACAACTTCATTGCGATGAGAGATATGGAAGCGGCTGTGAGTGAATTGCTGATGCGGATTGTTGAAGTCCGCCCCAAACCGTGATGCCCTACTTGGTGGCGGGCCGAAACCCCAGTTCGATCAGTCGCTGTCTCGTGAACTCGTCCGATAGCAATGTGAGGAACGCCTGCACTGCGGGGCGATCTCGGCGCGAGTTGGGGATGACGAAGTCGTAGCGTTCCTCTTGGTAGGGGAGGAAGTCGAGATGGTTGGCTCGGGCGACGGACTCGATGGCCAGGCCCCAGTCGGCGCGGCCTTGAGCGATGGCGGCGGCGACGGCGTTGTGGTTGCTCGGTTGGACGGCGTAGCCGGGCGGTCTCGCACCGGCGAGCAGGCGGTCGATCAGGATGCGCGTGCCGCTCCCCTGATTGCGGTTGACCATCACGCAGGTGGGGTTGCTTGTTGTCCGCGAGTTGAGTGCCACTGCTACGGAGTCCTCGGAGAAGCAGTAATCATGGGTTGCTGTGCGGTGTTGGCACTGCTTCTCCGAGGACTCCGTAGCAGTGGCACGGGGGAGGTTGTTCGTTGAGGTCGGCGTAGGGTGGGCACTGCCCACCATGAGGCGGTCCTGCGAGCGTTCGCTAATCGAATTGGTGGGCGGTGCCCACCCTACGAGTTTCCCTGTGACCAGCGCGATGATCTCTTCGAGCGAGCGGTCTTCAAAACGCATATCGCCGCGACGGAAGACGATGCCTTGTGACCGACCGTAGCCTTCGATCAGATCGAGTGAGTCTGACAAGAAGGGGCGGTTGTACTCACCCGTATTGGGGTCAAGCAGATGGATGCCGGCGATGTCGCATTCGCTCCGCTTGGCGGCCGTCAAACCGGCGGTGCTGCCAACGGTGAGGAGCTTGCTCGTCACGCCGCGCTGCTGAAGTTGCGACAGCAAATAATCGAGACCGACGCAGTGGCTACCGATCACGATCAGATCGGCGACCTCCAGGCCACGGCCGATCAGACGGACTTCGACCGGCTGGCCCGCTTCGACGATCTCGGTGTGACGAGGGATCGTGACGAAGCCATCGGCGCGGCTGAAGGTCGTCACGGAACCAGACCCCTTGCCCATCGGGAACGCCGACAACCCGCTGTCCGTTTTGACGAGACCGACGAGCAAATACTCGGTGCGCCCGACCTCGGAGTTGGTCTTCAGCGCCATCGTCGCGGCGACGGTCTCGTGCGATTCGGGTTGTCGT
>JAYTXB010000120.1:0-1293 GCA_043743205.1 Schlesneria sp. | reverse complement strand
CAACGAGACCGCGTTCAACCAGGCAGACTCATCGAACAACGGTGCGAAGAACAAACTAGGCTCGATCAAACAGTCGCTCCTCCCTGCGAAGCTCGTCGAGCGAATCGGTGACGCGAAGAAGAAGGACGAGTCCTTCGAGTTCGATGCGGGAGACTTCTCGCACCCGATCGTTCGGCCATTTCAAGGCAACCCCGGCGCGGGACTCGAATTGACGAAGACCTTCGCGTACTTCAAAACCGAGGTTCCCGAGAATCGCGGCGCACGAGTCGCGCTGCGGTTCAGCAATGGCGATCCGGCGATCGTCGATGCGCCGTATGGGCGAGGCCGCGTGATCCTGATCACCACGTCTGTTGATCGCGAATGGAGTACCTGGGCCGTCTGGGGACACAGCCTGATCCCGTTGATCCATGAGACCGTGCATTACGCGGTGTCGGGCCGTTGGGCCGACCGTGATGTCTTGGTTGGGCAAGCTTTGGTAAGCCATCTCCCTAACCGTGCGACCGACGTGACGGCCGTTTTGCAATCTCCGAGTGGCGAATCGCAAGCCCTCACACCCACCGGCGATGGTCACAGCCTGATCTCCGAACCGATAACGAAGTCGGGCTTTCACAAGCTGACGCTCGGCGCACCAGTCAACCGCGTCGAGTGGTTCGCGGTGAATGTCGATCCGCAGGAGAGTGACCTCACCACGCTGCGCGCCGACGATTTGAGGACCGACATCCTGCCGGGCATCGAGTTCTCGTATCTGACCGACTGGGCGACCGCTGCCTCGACAGAATCACCGACCGAGGAATCACAAACCGTCCGCGTCGTCTCGACCGGCAGTGGCTTCTCCCGCGCGCTGCTCCTCGCCGCGTTCTGCCTCCTCGCGGTCGAACTCATCATGGCTTGGCACTTCGGATTCGGAGCACTCTTATTCTTCGCACTACTGGCCCTCGCCGTCATCGCGTGGGCCTGGACGATCTCACCGTTCACGGGGATCGCCATTGGTGCCAGCGCGTTCGTGATTCAAGCGACTCACGTCTGGAAGTCGAGAGCAAAACGGGCGGGGTGACGTGTGGCCGTTTCATCTCGTCCAACACAGTTGGTTAGCAGTCTGTTGAAAAAGGGAGGGCGAGGCTCCTCCGAGCCGTTCTAGATCGGGACCTCGCTTGTTTCTCGCGGCTCGGCGGGAGCCTCGCCCTCCCGATCTCCTTTTTCAACAGGCTGTTAGTTCGACTGTCTGGCTTCTACTGACACAGCGTAACTTTTGTGATAACTGCTGGTTGAGTGATTTGCGATGGAACGCGATCT
>JAYTXB010000119.1:0-5119 GCA_043743205.1 Schlesneria sp. | reverse complement strand
GACTCACCGATGATCAGTGCCTGCGCGATCCCCTTCGGTTCGGGTTGCTCGGCGTACTCGAACCGAAGGCCCCAGTCGGAGCCGTCACCGAGCAACCGGCGATAGAGTGGCAGATCGTGCGGCGTGCTGATGACGAGGATATCTCGAATCCCCGCGAGCATGATCGTTGAGAGCGGGTAATAAACCATCGGCTTGTCATAGACCGGCATCAACTGCTTGCTCATGACCTTCGTGGCCGGATGCAACCGCGTCCCAGAACCACCGACCAGAAGAATGCCTCTGCGTGTTGCCATGCGTGTTCTCTTTCAATCTGTAGGATGGGCACCCTGCCCGTCCGTCTTTCTCCGACGCTGAAAGCAAAGGCCGGACGGGCAGGAGTGCTCATCCTACAACCGGTCACGTGCGAGCCAACTCCTCGCGGTAGTAGGCCACCGTCTTGACCAATCCTGTGCGCAGGTCGATCTCGGGAGACCAGCCGAGTACCGACTTGGCCTTCGTGATGTCGGGGCAGCGCTGCTTGGGGTCGTCCTGCGGCAGAGGGACATGCTGAATCGTGGACTTTGATTCCGGGATGGCCTTTAAGACCTCTTGAGCCAGTTGCAGCATCGTGTATTCGCCCGGGTTGCCGATGTTGACCGGCCCGATTTCGTGGTCTTGGTCCATCATCAGCATCATGCCGCGAATCAAATCGTCTGCGTAACAGAACGATCTCGTCTGCGTCCCTTCGCCGTAGATCGTGATCGGCTGGTCTCGCAACGCCTGTGTGATGAAGTTTGAGATCACGCGACCGTCGTTCGGATCCATGCGCGGTCCATAGGTATTGAAGATGCGAATGATCCGCACCTCCAGCTTGTGTTCTTGGTGATAGTTCACGCAGAGCGATTCGGCGACGCGTTTCCCCTCGTCGTAGCAGCTTCGAGGCCCGATCGGGTTGACATTCCCCCAGTAGTCCTCGCGCTGCGGGTGGACCGTCGGATCGCCATAGACCTCCGATGTGGAGGCGTGCAGCACGCGCGCCTTGCAGCGTTTGGCCAGTCCCAGGACGTTGACAACTCCGACCGTCGAGGTCTTGATCGTCTTGATCGGGTTGTACTGATAGGCCACGGGCGAGGCGGGGCACGCGAGGTTGTAGATCTGATCCACCTCCAGCGTGATCGGCTCGACGATGTCATGGCGGATCAACTCGAAACGCGGGTTCCCCATCAGGTGCAGGATGTTCTCCTTGCGACCCGTGAAGAAATTGTCGAGACAGACAACATTGTCGCCCCGCTCGAGCAGCCGCTCACACAGATGGCTCCCCAGAAACCCCGAACCGCCCGTCACCAGAATGGATCGCATGAATCAGACCTTGTGATAGCTTCGATACCAGTTCACGAATCGCTCGACGCCGACTTCAATCGGCGTACTCGGTTTGAATCCCACGTCGCGTGTCAGATCGTCTACATCGGCATACGTTGCAAGTACGTCTCCCGGTTGGAGCGGCAGATAGTTTTTGACCGTCGTTTTGCCGAGTGCCTGCTCAATCGTTTCGATCAGGTGCATCAGCTCAACCGGTGAGTTGTTACCGATGTTGTAGATCCGGTATGGCGCGTGACTGGATGCGGGGTCGGGATGATCTCCGGACCACGCGGGGTTTCCGGCCGGGACGTGATCGGCGACGCGAACAACGCCCTGCACGATGTCGTCGATGTAGGTGAAGTCGCGCTGCATCAGGCCGTTGTTGAAGACATCGATTGGCTCGCCTGCGAGGATCGCTTTCGTGAACAACCACAGCGCCATGTCGGGTCGCCCCCACGGGCCGTAGACCGTGAAAAATCTCAACCCGGTCGTCGGCAGTTGATAGAGATGGCTGTACGTGTGAGCCATCAATTCGTTGGCCTTCTTCGTCGCAGCGTAGAGGCTAACCGGGTGATCGACGTTGTGATGGGTCGAGAACGGCATCGTCGTGTTGGCTCCGTAAACGGAACTGGACGAGGCGAAGACGAGGTGCTTCACGCGGGAATGCCGACACGCTTCGAGGACATTCACGAATCCGACAAGGTTGCTGTCCACATAAGCGTGCGGATTGGAGAGCGAGTACCGCACGCCAGCTTGCGCCCCGAGGTTAATGACCACATCAAATCGTTCTGCATCAAAAAGTTTCGGCAGACGATCACGATCCGCCAAATCAATCTGTTCAAACCGAAAACCACGGCGTCCGGAGAGTTGTATGAGGCGATCACGCTTCAACGAAACGGAGTAGTAGTCATTGAGGTTGTCGATCCCGAGAACCTCATCTCCACGGTTGAGCAACGCCAAGCTGACGTGCATCCCAATGAACCCAGCTGCCCCCGTGACGAGGTACTTCATTCCCTTAAACTCCCTCAGTAAATCGTTGTCATCGCCGCCAGCGGATCATTACGCATGAGGACCAGCAAACCAAGGGACGGTGCGATCGAGACCCTCAATAATCGCTCCACCCCGCACAATTGATGCAACCCGTCCGACTGCTGAAAATGTTGCCGTTTCACAACGCCCAAGGGCGGCTGGAACGAATAGCTTGAGGTAGATTTGAGGGGAACTGGTCCGAGAGCGGAATGGGACGTGGCTCGGTAAGAGTCAGGCCAAGTGGCGTTGCGGTGAGAGTGAATCCGCGCGCTGCGGAGGGAGAGACGATGAGCAACTCGTTGAGTCTGGCATTGCTCGAAGTGAGTAACCTCGCGCCGTCGTTCATCGTCGCCGATGCTTGCTCGAAGGTGGCCAACGTTCGCATCTTGGGGATCGAGAGCACGGACGGTGCCGCCCAGTGCATCAAGCTTGTCGGCAACGTCGCCGATGTGCAGGCCGCCGCCGAAACGGGCATGGCCCTCGCCCTGAAGATGGGTTGTTCGGCAACTTACACAGTGATGGCCGCCCCGCTTGAAGTGACTCGCCAACTGGCCAATTCCAAACCTGCGTTCAGCCCGTTACTCGGTGTTTACGATTCGCGCATCCCGAAAGAGAACGTCATGACCACGACTCAAGCCCTCGGACTGTTGGAAACTCAAGGACTCGTCGCCGCACTGCACGCCACGGACGACATGCTCAAGTCGTCGAACGTGACGCTGGCTGGCAAAGAAAAGATCGGCGCGGCTTACGTGACGATCATGATCCGTGGCGATGTCGCTGCGGTGCAGACCGCCATCGAGGTCGGACGCCAAACGGTCGAACGACTCGGCGGCAAGCTGATCCTTGCGGATGTGATTGCTCGACCTCACGCCGATCTCGCAGCATTGCTCCCCAGCTGAATGCCAGCATTCAACGCACGCGGAGCAGCGGAGACGTTTACCTCGTTTCGCCGCAGGTGAGATCAGCTCGACCATTGCCATCCCTTCGCCAAGTTCAGCGTGCGAATCAGTTGACGTGTTCGTGCGGGGTTCAGTGCTTGTACGTCCGCTGGCCGTCCGGTGAGTTGCAGGAAACCCGCCTTGTGACGAGCCGAGATGGTTGCGTCGGGCAAGGCCGTCGTTGTCTTGTTGATCCACGTGTGCGGCGGACGTTGGTGTTCACTGAGCAGGGCGGACTCCGCCCCGTTGCTACGGCACGCGGCGATACGACACAGGTTTGGTGTCCGCCCTCCCCCCAAGGCCAAGGTCTGTTGGAGGTGGAAATAGCTGTCGAGCTCAAACAGCGAGTCACTCGGTGGTGATGTTGCCTCATCACCGTGTCGATATCATCACGCGCGGGTTGGGAGCGATCCCGCCGCGATGATCACAGCTCTTTGAAGGGCACGCCGGGGCCGATTAAACGGACTTGGTCGTGCGACTGAAAATCACATGGCAAAAACGTTGCTCGAATACGCGGACTGGTTGGCGGAGCGACAACTGCGATGGCCCGCTCCCCCGAACTCAGAACCGGCGAAAGCGACTCCGTATCTCAAGCCGTTGACCGCCATCAAAGCGGTCTCGTGGAACGTTTACGGGACTCTGCTGCGGATCACCGACGGGGACTTGCTGTTTCAGCATCCTCAAGCGATTCGAATGGAGGTCGCTCTCGACAAGACGATTCAAGAGTTCAACATGTGGAACAGCATGACTCGCAAGCCGGGCAAGCCGTGGGAATACATGTTGCAAAAGTATGTCCATGCGTTGGAAGAACAGCAGATGGCTTCGTCCGGTCGCAAGGGGGACAAGGTCGAGGTGAACTCGGCCAAGCTCTGGCTCAAGCTGATCGGGATGCTCGACAAAAAGGACTACGAATACGACACGTCGATCTACGGTAGTCCGGATGAGTTCTCTGAAAAAGTTGCCTACTACTTTCACAGCGCGTTGCAGGGAGTCGAAGCCGCGCCGAATGCCCATGCGGCGCTGTCGGCAGTGATGGGGTTTGGCTTGCGTCAGGCATTGCTCGCGGACGCTCAACCCTTCACGGTGACGCAGCTCATTCGAGGTTTGCGTGAGCAGAGACCGGTCGCCGCCGTGGATAGCCTGTTCCAACCCGCGTTGCACACATTTTCGTACCTCGAAGGAGTTCGAAAACCTGCTCGAACGCTGTTTTTGCGAGCGATGGACCGCTTCAACAAACTGGGGCTAGAACCCGAGAACATTCTCTACATCAGCTCGCGCGTTCGCGACGATCTCGCGATCGCCAAGTCGATTGGCATGAGAACGGCGCTCTATGCGGCGGAGAAACTCTCACTGCAAGCGGACTCCGCAGACATGAAAGACCACACTCTGAAACCTGATCGCTTGCTGACAGACCTCGTGCAAGTCCGTGATCTGATCGGTGCGTAGGGGCCCGTTGAAAAGGGGAGAGGACGTTCGTTTTCCGGCCGTCTCTCCGCCCGTCAACGAGGAGCGAGTGGACGAGCAGCAGCCAACGTGCGCGGGCGGCTTAAGGACTGGGTCCGCAATCACTTCCCGATCTGGAACGTGAGTTTAACCGCGTGGGCAACACCCCGCGCGTTGATGGAACACCAGTTTCCAACAGCACCCGACGCGTGGGGCGTTGCCCACGCGGTTAAACGAGCCACTTGAGTTCGGAAAGTGATTCCGGCCCTGTTCCTAGCAGCCCGTTGAAAAACTGTAGGATGGCCTTCTAGGCCGTCGTTTTTCTGCGGGAAATCGGACGGGCAAGATGCCCATCCTACGTTTTTCAACGG
>JAYTXB010000118.1:0-3964 GCA_043743205.1 Schlesneria sp. | reverse complement strand
GTGGACGTAAGTCCTCCGGCTCTTCGCCACAAGGACCGGAGGACTTACGTCCACCGCTCGGAATTGTGTCGCTGTTTGCCGCGTGAAGTAGCGCGAGTCCCAGCCACGGACTTCATCCGTACTCCGAAACTTGATCATCGAACCCTGATCGACGACGGAGTTGGCGACATGTCAGCATTCTGGCAATGACCAAGCAGATCATTCATTGTCGTCCGGAAGAAGCGAAGCCATGTGTTTTTGGATGATCTCAGCGGCCTCTTCTTTCACGGAACGAAAGGCGGGCTTCTTGACAACAGCCGGGCGAGCGGCCGCGACAGGAGTTACTGCGGCCGGGACCGCAGCGGGAAGTGCGGCCTCAGACTCAGGCGTCGTGGGTGCCGCTGCAGGGACTCGCCCATGAATGACCGTCGAGCCGCTCCCACGCGGGCCAGTTGAAGAATCTTCGTCAGTGAGCCAGTCAGCGATGTCCGCATCAGAAATCTTGCCTTCCGGCTTCTTACCTTTCGGCTTGGGGATCGCGACCTCCGCCTCGGGGACTTTGAAGACGGCCGCACCAATCCTCAGAATGTCACCTGGTTGCAACAGGAGCGGTTCGGTAACGGCCACATCGTTGACGTAAGTTCCGTTTTGACTTCCCAAATCGCGTACGCGAATTCCGTGCGGGCCGACATCCAAGATGCAATGTTGCCGACTAACGAGGTTCGAGGTCAGCCGCATGTGGCACTCCTCGTCTCGTCCTACGATCAACTCTCGCTCGGGCAGGACGAGATGCTTTCCTTGGAGCTTGCCCGCATGAATGATGAGTTCTGCCATGTGTTTGCTCGCTCCGTCACACGTTGAAAATCAGTTCGACTTCGCCACGAAGCCCGTCAATGTGGGTCAGGCTTCTTCATCCGTGCATCAAGCGCGCGGCACGACTAGCGGCTCGCCACACTGAGGACACGTCATGCTCTTTCCCTTGTGCGACGCACTGACTTTGAACTTCTTGCCGCACGAACAGTTGAAGCGGATGCGCGTCGGATCGGGTTCTTGGTCAAGATGGGTGCGTGACCAGACTCGCTTGGCCACCTCCTGCATTTTTTGCAACAGGTGCTCTGGATCGTAGGGCTTGGTGACGTACCCATCGGCACCGACTCGCTCCGCCAGTTCACGCGAGTCCGGTCGATCAATGGCCGTCACAATGAGGACCGGAACCGTGTCGTCGGTGTTCTTCAGCCGTTCGCAAATCTCGTAACCGCTCTCACCTGGCAGGATCAGGTCGAGGATCACGAAATCCGGCTTCTGCATCACGAAGGTGGCTTGAGCTTGGCCACCCTCTTTGGCCACACGCACTTTGACTCCTTGCCGCTCAAAAATGGACTTAAGCACCTCAGCCGCATCGGCATCGTCCTCGACAATGAGGACGAGGTTGATCGGAATTTCGACGGAACTGAGGGTTGTCCAACGTTCGGCGTCCAAGGTCTTACTCCCGCAGGGAGGCTCGTCAGAATGAGAGGCCCAGAGTCGGCCGAATCTCAACCGACGGCGAATTCACTTTCAACAGAGGCATCGGAATACCTCAAACAGAGGTCATTCGCAATGCTTTGCTAAGGCACAGCTCATCCTGAGTGGCATCGTGGCAACATTACCGACTCACGCGACAAGCCAGTTAGAACTTCTACTCGCGCGGCGTGGCGGCATTCCCACGGAGGTTTGCTCTGACGATTGCACCGACTTAGCAGTCCGGGTGATTCACACCGGTCGCAATCACGACAGCACGAGCGTTTATCAGATTTTTCAGAACACATGGCTTGTGTTTGGTGGGGTTCCGTGGCCAGAGTGAAAACATGCTCAAGATTTGCCAAACACCGCTGCCCCAGTCGCTGCTCAGCTACGTCGCGTTTCGCGTTGCCTTCTGCGAGACGTTCGAGCGGCTTTGCTTCCATCGTCACCACGTGAGCGAACTCGCCGATGCTTACGGCTACCTGTGCGAGGTGCCGTTCCTGCGCGAGGTGCCCGCACAAGTGCAGTTGGACTTGCTGGCCTCCACTTGGCAGAAGCATCTCAGCCGTGAGCCTCATCCTGCGGACCTGGTCGATGAGAGCATCATTTATGCGGTGTGTGAAGCTGCGGCGAGACTCGTTGAGCAAGACCCCGAAGTGTTCGCCAAGCACATGCGCGGCGGACCGCTCGACTTGGCCGTTCCGGTCGATGCTTACCTTTCCCGCGAGTTGCGATTGCTCTATCTCGAAATGCCCAACGACGGCGACTTCTTGCTGATCAGCCAGTTCCTTGATCTGCCACCTGACGAGTCTGTGGAACAAAAACTGGAAATGGGTGTTGACCCGAAAAAGCTCGGCTCGATGTTCGACGTTCTTGGCCGCTGGCATACCTCGCCACAAATGCTGACGAGACTGAAGGGCTTACTCACCGAAGCGGAACTGGGACGAGTCGCCTCAATGATTCCAACCCACTGCCCGGCGTAATGTCCGCTCGTCGGACAGGTTTCCAAAGTGCTCGCTTATTCCACGCCGGGATAAGGCTCGGTTCCAAACGTCGCACCCATTCAAATGCCGTAGAACTTGGCCGCGTTGTCATGGAACAATTTCTTCTGGAAGGCCACCGGCCGGTCCTTCACAATCTGCTTCAGCGCGTTCACCCACTGTGCGAAGGTCGCCTTCAATGTGCAGACGGGCCAGTCGCCCGCAAACATCACGCGGTCATCACCAAACGTGTTGATCGTGTCGTTAATGTTCGGCGCGAGATCATCCGGCTTCCAGTTCGGATTGGCCGTCACAATGATCCCCGAAACTTTGCAAACGGTATTCTTGCGCGCGGCCATCTCCCGCATTCCCTTGAGCCACAGTACGCGAGCGGCTTCGTCCTTGGACGTGACACTCATGTTGCCGCAGTGATCGACCACAAACCGCGTTTTGGGACATTGATCGACGAGCTTCACCGCATCGAGAACTTCTCCTGATCGGAGGCAGAGATCAAAGCTCAGCCCCAGTTCGCCGAGCAGTTGAATGCTCTCTACGAACTTTGGTTGCAGACAGAAGCCGGGCGGATCGGTTTCTCCATGCAGCACTTGCCGAATCCCTTTGATGTACTTGCTGTGCGCCAACTTGCGGACATACGGCTCAAAGCCTGGCGTACCCGGACGCCCCGAAACGACCGCCGCCTTCATTGGGTTGTCGCCGCGCTGACAGAGGTCGATCACATAGTCAGCCTCAGCCACCTGTTGCTCCGGGCTGACATCGACTTCCATATAAACCGTCTTGACGACGTTCAGTCCTTTGGTCGCTTCGAGATAATCAGACATGACGAAACTTCGCTGGAGCGGTTTCGTCTCCTCACCTTGATGCCACGGCAATCTGAACTTGGTGGTGTCCCAGAGATGCTGATGAGTGTCGATGATCGGCATCGCGTCGGTCACGAGAGAGTCCTTGGCAAACGTGTTGGATGTGGAAAGCGGTAGGGCGGCACCGACGAACGCGGCAACTCCGACTGACTGAAGAAACTGACGGCGACTAGCCTGAGATGTCATCGTGGGATCGACTCCTGATTGAAGGGTGAGGGTGGTGGGGAATCCTAGCCAAAGTCCCTCGCGAATTCATCGCGGCAGCGGACCTGTCCGCCAGTGAAAACCTGTCCGAGAACACGTTCATAGACTTTGCGCGGCCCAATGCGGGACATTTGAACGTAGCCACGTTTCGCCCGAACGTGGGCTGTTTGAACGTCACCCCCGCAGTCTGGCGAGGTGCCGCTACGTCTCACCTCAAACCGCGAGGTATCGCTGGCCTAACAGGCTGTTGAAAAATGTAGAGTAGGCGGCTCGCCTGCTTATACCTCACGCGGCCAAAAATGAGATCTTGGCGAGCCGCAGGCCGTCAGGCTGCGGGTTCTTGATCGCCGCAGGAAACCCGTGGCCTGACGGCACACGGCTCGCCTGAAACATCTCACTCATGGCCGCGTGAGGTCTAGT
>JAYTXB010000117.1:0-3714 GCA_043743205.1 Schlesneria sp. | reverse complement strand
GGGGCGAATGCTGGTTCTGACGCTGTTCGTAACGCTGAGTTTGAGCTTGCCGCTCGCTCAGCCCGGCGGCTTGTTCGTCCAATCGGCTCAAGCAGCCACCGAGGACGAGTACTTCGAGTTGATGAAATTGTTCGTAGACACTTTCGAACAAATCGACCGCAACTATGTGAAGCCGGTTGATCGCCGTGAACTGCTCGATGCTGCGATGCGCGGCATGGTTCTCAAGCTCGATCCGTATTCGTCGTACATCGACACCTCGGAGCTCAAACAGTTCAACGAGTCCGTCGAACAGGAGTTCGGCGGGATCGGGATTCAGGTCACGATCGATCCGCCCACCCGACAGTTGACCGTGATGGTCCCGATCTCGGGGACTCCCGCCTACAAGGCTGGTCTACGGGCAGGTGATCGGATTATTGAGATCGACGAGAAGCCAACCGCAGACTTCCCCGAAGGTCGGGAGATGGAGTCGGCCGTCAAGATGATGCGCGGCAAGCCGGGTGAAGTCGTGAAGGTCAAGATTCAGCACAAGGGCGACGCCGAGCCGATCTCGTTGGAGATCACTCGCGCGATTATCAAGTCGCCGACAGTTCTTGGCGATCACTATGATAAGGCTGGCAACTGGTCATTCTTTCTCGAAGGAGAAGACAAGATCGGCTACCTCCGCCTGACCAGCTTTGCCCGCAACAGCACTGAAGAGATTCACGACTCGCTGGAGAAGCTCAAAAAGGACGGCATGAAGGCGCTCATCTTAGACCTGAGATTCAATCCCGGCGGGCTGCTCAGCGCGGCGACGGCAATCTCGGACTTCTTTGTCGAGAGCGGCGTGATCGTCAGCACCAAGGGACGCAACACCGACGAGCAGGTCTATAAAGCTAAGAAGGCCGGAACCTACAGCGGATTTCCGATGGTCGTCTTGGTCAATCGCTACAGTGCCTCGGCGAGTGAAATCGTCAGTGCCTGCCTGCAAGACCATAAGCGAGCGATCATCGTGGGGGAACGGACTTGGGGCAAAGGAAGCGTTCAAAACGTGATCGAACTGGAGGGCGGCAAGAGCGCACTCAAGCTCACTACCGCGAGCTATCACCGCCCGAGTGGCAAGAACATTCATCGCTTCCCCAAAGCAACCGAAAAGGAAGAATGGGGCGTCATGCCTGACGCTGGCTTTGAGGTCAAATTCACCGACGAAGAACTGACCAAATTGTTCGAAGCTCGCCGCGAACGTGAGACCGTCCGGCTGGATGGCAGTACGCCAAAGATTGAGTTTGTGGATGGACAGCTCGCCAAGGGGACGGCTTGGCTGAAGGAGCAGTTGGCCACCAAGAAGCCCGACGGTGACAAGCCGGCCGATGCCGAAAAGCCCGCTGAAGCTGCCGAGAAGGCTAAAGAAGGGGATACGCCCACTGAGAAAAAAGCAGGAGCCGGTCTCCCTGCTCGGCTTGGCCGCTCCTTCGCCGAAGCGTTCCTCGATTGGCAACGTGTTCAACTCGGACGGCCGTCTCGTGCCGCGTGACAGATTGCTCTAACCAGCAGCCGGGACACGTTGTCCCGGCTCTTTTTATTTGAAGGCCTCACGTGTCTGACACCGCCTGTACCCGCCACTTGCTGCTCGCTATCGAGTCTTCGTGCGACGAGACGGCGGCGGCGGTGATCGACCGCGATCGGCGCGTTCTCTCCAACGTCGTGGCGACTCAGCATGAACTGCACGAACGCTTCGGAGGCGTTGTTCCCGAGATCGCGTCGCGGGCTCATCTCGAACGCATTCTGCCGGTGATCGACGAAGCATTGAAGAAGGCCGGAGCGACTCTGCCCGACATCGGCGCGGTGGCCGTTGCGACGCATCCCGGTTTGGTCGGTTCGCTCTTGGTGGGACTGACCGCCGCGAAGACGCTGGCACTGGTTCTCGATGTCCCTCTGCTCGCCGTCAATCACATTGAGGCACATCTGTACGCCTGTCGGATGGCGGCGGGACGCGATGTCTTTCCGGCGGTCGGATTGGTCGTGAGCGGCGGGCACTCCAACTTGTACGACTGTCGCTCGCCGGTCGAGTTCGAGTTGCTTGGCTCGACGACCGATGACGCGGCAGGAGAAGCGTTCGACAAAGTGGCTCAGATTTTGGGGCTGGAGTATCCCGGCGGGCCGCTCATCGAGAAGGTCGCTGCTACCGGCAACCCGCGTGCGTTTGCGTTCCCACGCACCTACTTGAAAGACGAGCGGCTCGACTTCAGCTTCAGTGGTCTCAAGACCGCTGTCTTGTATGCGGTACGCGGTACGCCCGGTTCGCGTTCTGAACCGCCGCCACCGCCGATGACACCACAACGAACGGCCGACATCGCGGCCAGTTTTCAAGTGGCGGTCATCGATGTTCTCGTGGGAAAGTGCGATCAAGTTCTCGCACGAACCGGACGAAAGACGCTCTTGGTCGGAGGAGGCGTCGCCGCGAATACTCTGCTCCGCGAGCGGCTTCAACAACTGGCCGCACTGCGCCAGATCGAACTGATCGTCGCCCCGCGCGAGTACTGCACGGACAACGCCGCAATGGGAGCACTCGGTTGGGAACTGTGGGAACGCGAGATGTTCTCGCCGCTCGACATGGATGTTCTGCCGGGCCTTGTCAGAAAGCGGGCTGTCACAGTCGAGGTCTCGCCACGAGCGTGATCGACGAACGAAGACGTTGTTGCGGCGAGAGCGGAGGCGGTGTTGAGGATCAGCGCATCTATAAGGCGAGCGGCAGAAAATATCTTTTACCCGATAGTCGTCGGCACACTCGGTGTTCGGGCCACTATCTCCTGCCGCTCGCCTAACTGGCGCAGCTGAAGCCTATTAATTGATGCGCCGGTCCTAAGGTCGTACTGGCGACGACTCAATTTGCGCTGCTGTCACTGCTCGCTTCACGGCGTAGTTTGTGGAGCGTCGAGTCGTCGCTGGCCCAGCCGTGCATCTGCTCATCATCCAGTTGCGTCAGGCGGTACTCGAACTTCTCTCCCCAGACTTTCATCGCCGAGCGAGCGGCATCGACGGGGTGACCTGTCAAAATCTCGAACGTCAGAATCGACTTGTTCATCGACCAACGCATGTCAAACTCAAGCCTCTTGCCATAGAGGAGTCGCCCGGCGAAGTCGAGTTCCAAGAGCATGGTCGCCGAACCGTCGGCCTTCAGCGTCAGAGTCCGCTGCCCACAGAACGAGTCTCGCCACGAGCCGACCAACCGCCGTACATCGAACGTGGACGAAACGACCGGCATGTCTGAAGCAGACTCGCCCACAGGCTTGATTGCACTGCTCGTCACAGCCAAGTGATCCGGTGCGATGCCCGTTGAATCGAGGTGGGGTGTCGTCGGGTGAATACCTGTCGGCTGATCCTCAACCGGCAAGACGCTCTCTGTTACGGAAGCGAGCGTTGTCAGAGTGGGTATTTCCACCGTCGATCGCCCACAACCCGACATGGCTAGCAACAGTAAGACCATCGCAGTACGCGTGCTGGAAACATCCGTCACTGATGATCGAGTCATGCGAAGCAAACGGAACGACGAAGTTGGACGGCGGTTCGGGTTCATGCCCGGCATGATCGAGGCAGACGCAGAAGCGGTCAATCCCAAGAGAGAGAGACAACTCTCATTGAGAGGCTATCCGGGAATTGGTCTTGCCGTAAGCGGTGGATGTTGATGATGTTCGCGTTTTCCTCATACGCAAAGGAGTGCGCGAGCATGTCGAAGAC
>JAYTXB010000116.1:0-1682 GCA_043743205.1 Schlesneria sp. | reverse complement strand
CCAGACACCCATCGACCAGACACCCATCGACCAGACACCCATCGACCAGACACCCGTCGGCGGAGCGACGGGTCAACAGTAGACGAACCGCCTCAATGTCTGACTGAGGACCGCGCGAGTTCGCCCACCCGCAAAACACGACTCTGCCTCCGCTCCTTGCCCCTTGGTCATTGCCCACCATGCCACTCCCTATCGAACACCGTGACTTCCAATTCCCACCATTGCGCAGCGACGAGTTATTGAGCGATCCGATCGCTCAATTCCAACTCTGGGTTGCAGCGGCGCGTGCGGCAAACGTTTTGGATTGGGAGGCGATGACACTGGCGACCGCGTCACGCGACGGACGGCCGAGTGCCCGCATCGTTTTCCTGCGCGGAGCCGATGCGCGCGGCTTCGACTTCTATACGAACTATGACAGCCGCAAGGGGCGACAACTGGCTGACAACGCGCAGGCGGCACTTGTCTTTCATTGGCGAGAACTCGAACGCCAAGTCTGTATCGAGGGAACCGTCGCGCGGATGTCGAGCGAGGAATCGGATGCGTACTTCGCAGATCGCCCGGTTCAGAGTCAGCTCGGCGCGTGGGCCTCGGTTCAAAGCGAACCGCTCGACACTGCGGAGACGCTCGAACGGCGCGTGGAAGAACTGCGTCACCGCTTCGCGTCGGGACCAATTCCGCGTCCCGAGCATTGGGGCGGCTATCGCCTCACTCCCGATCGCATCGAGTTCTGGCAAGGTCGCCCGAGCCGTCTGCACGATCGGTTCGTCTACACGCGCGACGCCGATGACTCGTGGACCAAGCAACGCCTCAACCCGTGAGCGAAGCGACGCCAGTGAAAGAAGGCGACTCACGCGGCCGCGCGAGAACCCGTGTTCAACTTGCTCTGAACGAGATCAAGCAACTGGCCCAACTGCTGCGCGTGAGCCAGTTCTTCGTGGGCGAGTCGAATCTTGAACCGGCGTTCCAGTTGCATGATGAGGCTCACCATATCGACCGAGTCGAGTCCAAGTTGCTCGGCCAAGCTCTGACTATCTTGTAACGAGGTCACCTCTTCTCCGGTCTCATCCTCGAAGAGTTCCATCAAGACTTCTCGAATCTCATCGCGTGACATCTTCGTTCCCCTCCAAGTTGGCGTGACGCACGGTGGGTTGGCATGTCGAGCGACTGCCGCTCGATCAGGGCGGGATGAAATCATTTTTTGGCAAATCGCACAATCCCGCCTTTCGCTCAAGTGGCGTAGCTCATCTGTCACCCGCAGAGTGAGCAACCCGCAGGTGAACGGTCACAGTGTTTCTTGATAATCCTGTTTACTCACCTGCTCTTCATCCGTGCTCCGGCTCTGCCATTCGTGCGGTCACTTCTTCGAGCCAAGAACTCGTCCAAGAACAAGACTGTGATTTGTCGGATGGGCACTCTTGCCCGTCTTGCCTTCAGATCACTCTGGCGTTCGCTTCAAAGCCGGACGGGCAAGAGTGCCCATCCGACAGTGTTGTTTTTGGACAAGTTCAAGAGTGAATCGCACGGCTGGCAGGGCCGGAGCACGGATGAAGTCGGCTGCGGAAGTTGCTCAATTTCAAATTCTTGGGAAACCGGTCTATACGCGAATGAGGGGATCACTAAACTCCCTCGCCCTAGTCGCTTGGGCAATCGGAAGCCGTCGTAGCTCACGTCGGTTTAAGTCT
>JAYTXB010000115.1:0-1100 GCA_043743205.1 Schlesneria sp. | reverse complement strand
TTCCATTCGCCCGCCGGTTTCATCGCGTTCTTCGTCGGCTTCACCAGGTCGTAGATCGCTCCCGTGTCGTGAAACCCCGCCGTGGTGGTGTCGTCGATGGCGATCTCGATCCCGTTGAAACCGACATCCTTGCCGGGGCGCGGCGTCAGCGGAAACGTTCTGATAAACAGACCGCTGTTGCACTTCGGACTGATCTTGAAGTCGAGCGACAACACGCAGTCCCCCCACGCCTGCTCGTGAATCAGCATGTACCCGCCGCACTTGTGCGGGTTGATGCAGCCCTCGTCGAGCGGCCGCAGACTTGGCTTTTGACTGCTGGTCTGCCAGCCGTCGAGCGTCTTGCCGTCAAAGAGAAGTTGCCAGCCGTTGGCCTTTTCTTCAGCGGTCAGCTCGTTGTCGGCGGCTATACACGAAGCAGAGACCAACCCGAAGACGGTCACGAGAACGATGCGGTGCCACAGAGTTCGATGCTTCGTCAGATTGAGATTCATGGCGTAGTCCCCAGAATGCTTTTGAATAGAACCGGTTTCCGATGACCAACAAGACATAGGTCGGCACCTGAACAACTGGCGGCATCAATCCGAAGATCGAAGTGAGCCGGGTGCCGTAAGGCCCCGGGTTCTTCGCCGAAAAGTCCGAGGCCTCACGGCACCCGGTTCACCCAAACCTGCCGGTTGTTGATGCACCGGTCCTGAGAACACCCGACCTCGAAACACCGTCGCCCATTCATCAGTGGCTGTTCCCCAATGACGAGTGACCAATGACATTCAACACTCACAAATTTTCATCACACGACTGAGGCAAAGCGCATGGCGAAGCGGAAGATTGGCGTCTGGTTGATTGGCGCGTGGGGTGGCGTGGCGACGACGGTGGTCGTTGGGCTATGCGCTCTGCGCAAAGGAATGTCAGACACGACAGGCTTGGTCAGCGCGTTGCCCCCGTTCGCGGGGTTGGACCTCGTGCAGTGGGACGAACTCGTCGTCGGTGGTCACGAGATTCGCGAGACCTCGTACTCGGCAGAAGCTCAGGTGCTGCTCGAACAATCGAAGGTCTTCCACCCGCAGACGCTGTCGTCCATCGCCACACCGTTGGCCAAGTTC
>JAYTXB010000114.1:0-2627 GCA_043743205.1 Schlesneria sp. | reverse complement strand
ACATCGCATGGCCTACGCTTTCGAAAAGCCACACGATAACCCGCTGGTGTCACCCATGTCCCCGAACACCTGTTACCCTTGTCTCCAGTCTATACAGTCTGCGGAGAAGCAGTGCGGATGGGCGACAACGCCGCGAAGAACACTGCTTCTCCGCTGACTCCGAAGCAGTGGCATGACCAGATGAGCGATGATTCAGATTGGGCTTTTCAATCAAGCCCTGCGGTTCGAGAGGAGACATCAGATGGTCGATTTCGTGGACGCCAAAGACATTGCCAAACGTGCGAAGGCGATCTACGCCGAGCGGCTTCGTGCAACGTTGGAACCCGACCATTTGAATGAGTTCGTGGCCATCGAGCCGGACTTGGCTGAGTACTTCCTCGGTGGACGTTTTCCGAGGCCGTCTATCCGACACAATGAGTTCATTCGGGTTGAGCGATCACTTTTCATGGAGTGCGGGTTGGACTGGCTGTTCCGCGACTCGTGGCGGTGTGCGTGAGAGAACGGCGGGGGGGATGGCCAATTCTCTCAAAGCCTCTTCGATGCGCGCGTGGATTACGGGCCAGGCTTGTTTGGCCAGTTCGGGAAGCAGGCGGTCGGCGGGTTCATCTCGGCGGCGGGACAGTTCCTGAAACAGGGTGGCCACGGTGGCTTGTTCTGCGGGGGCGAGACGGAGCATTTCCGCGAGGTCCTGCAAATCGGGTGCGTCCAATTCTCGCACGAGCTGGGCCAAGACCTTGGCCATCTGCGACAAAACTCCCTTGTCATTCATGAGCGACGCGATGTCGCGGCCGAAGGCGTCTGCGGACATCTCGCGTAAGCCGCGACCCGCCAGTACCACTCGATGTCCCGGTGAGAAACAACCAAACAACTGCGCCGCCATCAGAAAGTGGAGCGGCCCCGCCTGAGCCTCTTCCAACATCAGGCTCACACCCAACGGTGAAGGGATCGGGACGCCTTTCGGTTGCAGCAAGAGCAGCGTGGCTTCGCGACCGATCGTCCAGCCGGGCGTCTCGCGCGGACAGACTTTCGCGTAGAACGGGAGCGCGGCGCGCAGGGCGGGATCGAGCCACGCGAAAGTACCGAGCGGCGACTTGAGATTCGGCTCGACGGGGATCGCGAACGGAGTGAGCGACTGGTCGTCATCAGACGACAGGACGACAGCTTCATCGAGTGGCCGCAACACGCCCGAGGCCACGAGTCGTTCAGCGATGCGGAACCACGCGGGCAGGCGTTGCGATTGCAGCTTCTCAATGGAACGTGCCTCGTCGGCGACGTACTGGAGCAGTGACGTGACCGGCGCAGCGGGATGCCGTTGGTTATGAGAGGCGTCTCGATCCGGTTGCCATTTGCGAACGGCGGCGGCATACGCCCCTTTTTCCATCCGAAGCTCAATCCGACTGCCACCGAAGTCGAATTGCCAAGTGATGAGCCGCCCTGTGGGAACCTCAATCACCATCTCGAACGTGGACGCATCGCCCTTCGATTGCCCACGAATCGTCATCCGTTCGTCGTTCAATTCGACTCGACTGCTGTCTCGCGTGACCTCCAGAATCATGGCCAGCGGAACGATGGTTATGTCGTCACGGATCGGTAGTCCGTCTCGTGCTTCCTTGCTGTTCAACCCCGTGCCAAACTTGAGGTGGGACATGCGGCCTTCCTTGTCGGCAGGTTGAACATCCAGCACCAATTGCAGCAGCAGCGTTCCCTGGAAACCGCCCCATTCCAGCTTCGACTGACGATGGGGAGCCAGCAACCACACGGCATCTTGCTTGGCCGACAGTACTTGTCCCCAGACGAGCCGTCCGTCGGTATCGGTAACGCCAAGTTCAACCAACGCCGCGCGTTCACGGGGAGAGATGATGTACCGAGCGGTGGTCTCCCGATGATCGAGCAGCTCATTCCAGAAGGGCGATGTCCCCGGTTCACTGTTTTTGAACCGAGCCGAAACCTGCCAATCGAATTCGCGCTGAGTGGACATCCACTGGGCCGCGCGAATGGCCACTTGTTGAATCTCCGAGAACGGCTCCTGCAACGTCGGCACGCGCGGCGCTTCGACGAGCGTCAGCTTCAGTCGATGCGGAGCATCTCCCAACGGAGGCGCAATCAGTTCCACACCGTGCTTGAGGAATCGAGCCGATTGCCGCAACCGCCAGTTCGTACGAGCTTGTTGCATCGAGTCGAACGGCATTCCCGGCTTCAGTTGCAAGTAATCGAGAATGTCCGGCGTCGAGTTCCGTTCGTTGCCGAACACTTCGATCTCACCAAGGACCGTGCGCGGGCCTTCTTCTTGCACCGCGATGACGAGCGTCGCGGTGCCATCCTCTGCCAGCTCGACCGATGCCGCGACGACCGGCTCCGCATAGCCCTGCCGATTCAGCATCAGGCGGATGAGCGGCTCCCAATTCTTCCACGCGGAAGGGACGAACGACACCGGCTTTCCCGGATTCCAAAACGGCTCTTGGAGACTCGCCGGTTGGCCGTTCGGCTTGATCCACGTGAGCGGTGCCTCGCCTGTCGGGGCTGATCCCTGAAAGATCGGAATCGCATCGGCCGGGGCATACTTTTGAGTGACTTCTTTCGCGAGTCGCTCGACATCGATCGTGGTTGCTCCGCGCACCTCAATCTTC
>JAYTXB010000113.1:0-1123 GCA_043743205.1 Schlesneria sp. | reverse complement strand
CCACGTTGCTGGGACATCCGCTGGGGTTGTTCCTGCTGTTCTGTGTCGAGATGTGGGAGCGGTTCTCGTACTACGGAATGCGGGCGCTGCTGGTGCTGTACCTGATCGCAGCCGTTGATCCTCAACCCGATGCCAATGGATTCGCGAACCCTGGACGCGGCTGGTCGAAGGCGGAAGCGAGCGTTCTGTATGGCTGGTACACGGGGCTGGCTTATCTGCTGCCGATGGCAGGCGGGATTATTGCCGACAAGCTGATCGGAACTCACCGCTCGATGGTCCTTGGTGGCTGGCTGATTGCTTTGGGACATGTGGTCCTCGCGGTTTCGGGGTTCGGTGAGCTGGCTCATTCTCAACTGGGACTGTCGCTGTTCGTGTTTGGACTCGCGCTGATCGTGTTGGGGACGGGACACTTCAAGCCGTGTGTCTCGGTGATGGTCGGTCAGCTCTATCCCGAGAAGGATCCGCGACGCGATGGAGCCTTCACAATTTTTTACATGGGGATCAACCTCGGCGCGTTTCTGTGTGCGTTCGTCTGCGGGACACTCGGTGAGACGGTTGGCTGGCATTGGGGTTTCGGTTCAGCGGCGGTGGGGATGTTGGCGGGGCTCAGCATGTATTTGCTGTTGAGGTCCAAGTATCTGGACGGCATTGGTGACGCGCCGACCGAACGCGGCGGAGCGACCGCGTGGCGCTGGCTGCTGGTCTCCGTGGCGATCTCGGCGGGAGTGGCTCGTCTGTTCCACATGGGCTTCTTCAGTCTGGTGCAGGCGTGGTTCGACCGCTTGGGAAGCAATGGCGGTTGGTTGGTTGGAGCCTTGTTGCTTGGGTCGATCATCGCGGCGGCATGGTTCACGTGGGAACAGCAGCCCGAAGATCGCGGGCCGACCGCGTCGATCTTTATCTTCCTCGCGTTCAACGTCTTCTTCTGGCTGGCGTTCGAGCAGGCGGGTTCGAGCATGAATGTGTTCGCCAACGAGAAGACCGATCGCCACCTCGGTTCGTGGGAGATGCCTGCCACGTGGCTGCAATCGGTCAATCCGGGGGTCATTATTTTCATGGGGCCGGTCTTCGCCGCGCTCTGGACGTGGCTCGGCAAACGGAAGCTGAACCCGAGCCAGCCCGC
>JAYTXB010000112.1:0-2058 GCA_043743205.1 Schlesneria sp. | reverse complement strand
GCGGAGCCTTCTGCCACGGCGAACTGCACACCGGAGAGAGGGAACACGGCGGCCGGGTCCGGTCCCAAATCGGTGCCGTTCACGACGAGTTGCGTCGTTTGGCCGATCTGAATACCGGCTTGAGACAGGCTTCCAATGACCGGCACGATCGCCGGGACCGGCTTGTCGGCGGCGATCAGCTTCGCCACGTTGTTCCCCGCGACTTCGAGGAACAGCTTCTTCACTTGAGGTGGTGAGAGCGCCTTGTCGAACAGGGAGAACTCATCGACCACACAGCTCAGGTGTTCGAGACCCGGTTCGCTCCGACCGATCGTCATCGGTAGCGAGTTGAGCAGCCCGGCCACGTTCACGTTGGTCAGCCAAGCCTGATCTTTTTGGATGTATCCCGCCGCGACGCTCTTCGGAATCAGCGGCACTCCGTTGGCGAAGAGCATGATGCGCACATCGTCTTCATCGGTGTCGTCGTCTTGTTTGGGAGCATCAGCCACGAGAAACGTCGCCGTGAGATACACGAGCTTGCGATACGGCAGCGCGTCCTTCGTGCTGTACCCGACGACTCGAAAGCCACTCCCATCGTTGATGTAGACCTGAAAGTTGTCGCCCTGCATCGTGAAGTTGATGCCGTAGTTCGTCGAGGCTTTGCCATCGGCCGTCCCGCGCTTCGCAACCAGACCGTGGGCACCGGCATCAGTCGGCTCAGTCAGATTCACAACGAGCAGTCCGATCGAGACGGCCTGCGCGGCATCGATATCCGCGCCGTCGGCGATCTCCACGCACTGCGACTTGGCCGCGTCGAGTTGCATCGCTTTCTTGCCGGTCTGATTCCAGAAGGGACTCGGGACTCGAACCGGATCACCCGCCAATCGCCCTTCGTCCGCAACAGTCCCCGCTGCCGCCGAGTCCTTCGCGGGACCGCTCTCTTCCTCGAACGAGAAGTTGACGACAGCAGTCGCTCGTACGGCCCCTTTCACTTCTTCCTCAGCCTCTTGAGCGAACACGGTTCGATCTAAATCGAGTCGCGTCAGCGGAAGAGAACTCAACAGGCCGAAGCCAACGACAACAGCAACGAAACGAGCGGGGGAGAGCATCGTGAATCGGTCCTCAGGCGGAAGGCAATCTGATGGAAGGCAATCTGGCGGGATGGAGTCTGGCAGGCAGTGGCCGCGATTCTACGAACGCATCAGACCGTTTTGAAGCGGCGAGTCGATGATCGCCGGGAAGAGGCTGAACCACGGAAAACACGGAAGGACACGGAACGAAGGCGGCAAGCAACTGAGGGCAGGGAGAAAGTTGGGGAGTCAGACAAGTTGTACTTGCCACTCTTTGTCCCCTTCCGTGTCTTCCGTGGTTCAGTCTGCTTCGCTGGTCTTCTTTCGTGCGTTTGGTGTGTTTCGTGGTTCATACCTCTTCCACTTCAACGCTCAATACAGTGCGGTGGACAGCTTGCGGCGGAACTCGCCCGTCAGTTCTGACGCGGGGCCGAGCATCGAGAAGATTTTGACCATCGTCTCCTTCGCCGCCGTGCGAGCGTCGCCGAAGTCTTGCAACACGACTTCGAGGCACAGTTCGAGGGCCTTGCGATGTTGGGCCGAGGCCGCGAGTGCATCGGCCACTCGGACTTGCAGCACAAGGTTCGTGGGATCGGCCTCGGCCACTTTGCGGGCTTCGTCCACACCACCACTTTCAGCGGCGGCGACGCGCACCTCGAGTTCCGACTTGATCCGTTCGGCATCCGGTTCGAGGAAACCTCGCTGTTCGAGGGCCGCGATCATCGAGCTGCATTCGTCGAACCGGCCTTGCTTGAGCAGCACGCTCGCCAAGCAAATCTTCAACACATCTTGATCGGGAACCAGCGCGAGCGCCTCGCGGTATTTGACCTCGGCCGCTTGAGGATCGGTCTCAACAAGTGCGGCCGCTTCCCGCGCGAGGATTTGCGCGGGCGACGGCAACAGCGGAGCAAGCCACTGCCGAATCTGCTCTTCAGTGAGCATCCCCTGAAACTGATCGACCGGTTGGCCGTTGGCAAACGCGATCACTGTAGGGAGCGATTGGATCCCG
>JAYTXB010000111.1:0-4336 GCA_043743205.1 Schlesneria sp. | reverse complement strand
GGGTTGCTAACATGCCGCCCGAGTTTGGGGTGACAAGCTCACTTTCAGTCTGTTCAACATCGCCTCTCCTTTCGAGGCGTGTCTTCATCTGTTCAACCTGCCCTCCGTGACAGAAGGTTTCCTGCACATGGCCTCCGTACTGGCAGCACCTCCAGCGGCTCGCAAGGCTGACCGAAATCCGGTCGCTGCCGAAGTCGCTCCCGTAGCAGAAATCTCCGAAGCCCCGGCCGTACTCGTCGATCCGGCTGAGATGGAAGAATGGCTCGAATCGGTGGATGACATCCTCCACCGTCACGGGCCTGCGGCACTAAGTCAGCTCCTCGCGCAAATTTATTCACGTGCTCAGGCCCAGTCGGTGCCGGTCGTTCCGGCCATCACGACTCCCTACGTGAACACCATTCCTGTCGAGGCTCAGCCTCCCTTTCCCGGTGATCGCGAAGTCGAACGGAAGCTCCGCAGCATCATTCGTTGGAACGCGATGGCGATGGTCGCGCGAGCGTACACAACTGGCTCGGGCGTGGGCGGTCACATCGCGACGTTTGCATCATCGGCCACGTTGGTCGAGATGGGTTTCAATCACTTCTTCCACGCGCGGACGGCCGATCACACCGGCGACATGATCTACTTCCAAGGGCACTCGTCGCCGGGAATGTATTCGCGAGCATTCGTTGAGGGCCGACTGACCGAAGAGAACCTGGTCAAGTTCCGGCGCGAGTTGCCTCGTGGGACGGGCCTCTCGTCGTACCCGCACCCGTGGCTGATGCCCGACTTCTGGCAGTTCCCGACGGTGTCGATGGGCCTAGGGCCGATCTGCTCGATCTATCACGCTCGGTTCCTGCGCTACCTTGAACATCGCGGCCTGCTCGACACGTCGAAGTCGCGAGTCTGGGCGTTCTTGGGCGATGGTGAGATCGACGAGCCGGAATCGCTCGGGCCGATCTCGATGGCGTCGCGAGAAAAACTGGACAACATCACGTGGGTTGTGAACTGCAATCTGCAACGGCTCGACGGGCCGGTGCGAGGGAACGGCAAGATCATTCCCGAACTAGAAGGGATCTTCCGTGGAGCCGGTTGGAACGTCATCAAGCTCGTGTGGGGCAGCGACTGGGATCCGCTGTTTGAAGCGGACGACACCGGCATCCTGGTAAAGACGCTGGGCGAAGTCGTGGATGGTCAGTTCCAAAAGTACACCGTCGAAACCGGTGCCTACATTCGCGACGACTTCTTCGGACGGCACCCCGATCTGCTCAAGCTGGTTGAGCACCTCAGCGACGAGCAGATTCACAAGCTCCGACGTGGTGGTCACGATCCGATCAAGGTTTACGCCGCGTTCAACGCCGCCGTGACTCATAAGGGTGCGCCGACGGTGGTGCTGGCTCACACGGTCAAAGGCTTCGGCATGGGTGAAGCCGGTGAAGGCCGCAACACGGCCCATCAGTCGAAGGAAATGAAGGACGCTGCGCTGCTCCACTTCCGCAACTCGTTCGATCTCCCGATCAGCGATGAAGACGCGAAAGCCGCTGCGTTCTACAAGCCCGCCGCCGACAGTCCCGAAATGAAGTACCTGCACGAGCAACGCCAGAAGCTCGGTGGCTATCTGCCCGCTCGTGTCCCGACCACGGAAAGGCTGACGATCCCGTCGGCAGCACACCTGATCGAAGAAGCCGCGACATCGACCCGCGCACGCTCGACGACAACGGTACTCTCCGAAACGATCAAGGCTCTGATCCGAGACGCCAACGTCGGCAAGCGAATCGTCCCGATCATTCCCGACGAAGCGCAGACCTTTGGGATGGAAGCTCTCTTCTCGCAGTTCGGCATCTATTCGAGCAAGGGGCAACTCTACACGCCCGTCGATGCCGGGACCGCCAAGGCGTACAAGGAAGAGAAGACCGGCCAAATCCTGATGGAAGGGATCAACGAAGCGGGAGCGATGGCGTCGTTCGTTGCAGCGGGAACGGCCTACGCGAACGTCGGCCTGAACATGATCCCGTTCTACATTTACTACTCGATGTTCGGGTTTCAACGAGTCGGCGACCTGATCTGGTTAGCGGGCGACTCACGCTGCAAAGGCTTCCTCTGCGGAGGGACTTCCGGGCGCACGACCTTGAACGGCGAAGGGCTTCAGCACGAGGACGGTCACAGCCAATTGATGGCCGGAACCGTGCCGAACCTCATCGCCTACGACCCGGCCTATGGCTACGAACTGTGCGTCATCGTGCAGGACGGTCTGCGACGGATGTACGGCGAGGGCGAAGATGTCTTCTACTACCTCTCCGTCTACAACGAGAACTACGTGATGCCGTCGATGCCTGCAGGTGTCGAGCAGGGGATCATCAACGGGCTGTATCCGCTCGACCCAACCGTCCCGGCGGCGAAGCGAGCCCAGCGGCCGCAGCTTCTCGGCAGCGGCCCGCTCCTGAACGAAGTCATTCGCGCGCAGACGCTGCTCGCCGAGAAGTACGGCGTCGAAGCGGATGTGTGGAGCATCACCAGCTACAACGAACTGAAACGCGATGCTCAGTCCACTACCCGTTGGAACCGACTCCATCCCGACCAACAGGCCAAGGTCAGCTACCTCGAACAAGCGTTGAGCGGCCTGAAAGGCCCATTCATTTCGTCGAGCGACAATGTACAGCTTGTGGCCGAACAGATTCGCTCGTACATGCCCGGCCAGTACGTTGTCTGCGGCACAGACGGCTTTGGTCGGAGTGAGTCTCGCGAAAATCTGCGACGCCACTTTGAAATCGACGCCGAATGCGTGACCTACACCACACTGGTCGCCCTCACGAAGGAAGGCCGGTTCGACGCGAAGAAGCTGCCACAAGCACTGAATGACTTGGGAATCGATCCCGAAAAGGTTGACCCTGCGTTCGCGTGACGACTCGTAGGATGGGCACCTTGCCCGTCCGTGTATTCAATAAAACCGGGACGGCCTAGGAGGCCACCCTACTTTTTCTTGATAGCAGACTTGGTGGGCGGTGCCCGCTCTACTTGAGAGACCTGAATCAACATGGCCATTGAATTCAAAGCAGACAATCTCGGCGATGGTGTGAAGAGCGGCGACGTGGCGGCGTTGATGGTGGCCGTCGGTGACGTGATCTCGGCCGGGCACATCGTCATGGAAATCGAAACCGACAAGGCCGTGCTGCCTTTGCCGTGCGACAAGGCGGGCAAGGTGACGCAGATCCTCGTCAAGAAGGGCCAGACGATCATGCCCGGCCAGGCCGTCCTGATGCTCGAACCAGTCGCGGTAGCCACGCCCAGCATGAACGGCGGCGCGAAGTCCACCGCAGCAGCAACGGTCGCCGTGGCAAGCAGTCTCGCCAAAGCCGTGGCCCCGGTCGTCGCGATATCGGCCGCCGTCTTGGCCAAGTCTCCACTGCCCGCTTCGTCGGGACGCGACCTCCCGTTGCCAGCCGGTCCCGCGACGAGACGCCTCGCCCGCGAACTCGGTCTGAATTTGGCGAGCATCTCGGGCAGCGGCTCGGGTGGACGGATCACGCTCGAAGACGTGGCTCGTGCGGCGGCGGGAACAGGCGGCGGTGGTGGTCGCGTGGTTGAACCACCTCTGCCCGACTTCTCGAAGTACGGCGAAGTCGAACGAGTCGCCCTGAGCAAGCTCCAAAAGACCTCGGCCAACAATCTCAGCCTCGCGTGGCAGATCATTCCGCACGTCACGCAGCACGACTTGTCCGACATCACCGAAACCGAAGCTCTGCGCAAACGCTTCGTCGAGAACGCGGCCAAGGGTTCACCCAAGGTGACGATGACCGTGCTGGCAATGAAGGCGGTCGTGGCCTGTCTGAAAGAGTTCCCGAACTTCAACTCCAGCTTCGACTCGGCCAAGGGCGAAGTCGTTCAAAAGAAGTACTACAACATCGGCATTGCAGTCGATACACCGAACGGCCTAGTCGTCCCCGTCGTGAAGAACGTTGACCAGAAGTCGATCATGGAACTGGCCACCGAACTGACGGACCTTGCCACCAAGGCACGTGACCGCAAGCTGCAACTGGCCGACATGCAGGGTGGCACGTTCACGATCACCAATCTCGGAGGCATCGGCGGGACGAGCTTCACGCCGATCGTGAATTACCCGGAAGTCGCGATCCTCGGCATGTCCCGCAGCCAGAAGCAGCTTCAACTGATCGACGGCCACGTCACCGAACGCCTGATGCTCCCGCTCTCTCTCTCCTACGACCACCGCGTCGTCAACGGAGCCGACGCCGCCCGCTTCATCGTGAAACTCTCGAACATGCTCAGCAGCGCATTGAGCCTGCTGATTTGATCCTGAGATCGACCGAGAGAGAGGCTACTCAACCGCATCCTGGAATAG
>JAYTXB010000110.1:0-4661 GCA_043743205.1 Schlesneria sp. | reverse complement strand
CCAGTTCGTCCGCTGGCAGATCGCCGGGGACGAGTTCGCTCCCAATGACCGGCTGGCGATGATGGCGACCGGCTTCCTTGCGGCGGGCGTTCACTCGACGCAGATCACCAAGAACGAAGTCGAGAAGCACCGCTATGATGAGATGGACGACATGCTCGCGACGGTCGGCACGTCGATGCTGGGGCTGACGATTGGTTGTGCCCGCTGCCACGATCACAAGTTCGATCCGATCCCGCAGGCCGATTACTACCGCTTGCTCTCGACGTTCACGACGACCATTCGCAGTGAGGTGGAACTCGACTTCGACCCCGAGGGGTATCAGCGCGATCGCGCCGAGTTCGATCAGACGCACGCTCCGTTCGAACAAGCTGTTCGCGATTACGCAGCGACTCAATTGCCGCACTCGTTCGCCAAGTGGCAAGCCGGGCGCGACGCGACCAAAGAGAATCCATCGTGGCTCGTGCCGGGCGGACTCACGATCAAGTCGCAGGGGAACGCGACGTTCACCCAGCAGCCTGATGAATCGTGGCTGCAAAGCGGCACCAGCCCGGCAAACGATGTCGTCACGATCAGCTTCACCACGCAACTGCGCGACGTGAAGGCGATCCGGCTGGAAGCCCTCGCGCATCCGTCATTCACCAAATCGGGACCGGGCCGCGCGGGAAATGGCAACTTCGCGCTGTCCGAGTTTCTCGTCACGATTCTTCCCGTGGGAGCTGCCGCCGACACGAAGCCGACTCCCGTAAAGCTGACTGCTGCGCGAGCCACCTTCGAGCAGAACGGCCTTCCCGTCGCAGCGGCCATTGATGACAACCCGCAATCTGCCTGGGCAGTCGATCCCGAGTTCGGCAAAGACCACGCCGCCGTCTTTTCATGCGTTGAGCCATTCGGGTTCGAGACCGGCACCGTCGTCACGATCGTGATGAAGTACAACAACAACACGCAGCATTCGATCGGCCGACCGAGACTCTCCGTCTCTCAAAAATGTGACGCCCCCGCGACGACCGGCGGCGCGTGGAATGAAACGATCTTGGCATTGCTGACAAAGCCGTTCGACCAACTGACGGCCGACGAAAAGAAGACCGCCTTCGATTGGTACAAGCCGCAGGACGCGAGTTGGAAGCAACTCGAAGACCGCCGCGCCGCACATGCCGCGACCGCTCCGAAGCCGCGAGTTCAAAAGGTGCTGGTCGCTAGTGAGGGTCTGCCGCCGGTGAAACTCCACACGCAGGCCGAATCGGAATTCCTCAAGGAGACGCACTTCCTGCGGCGTGGCGAAACGAACAACAAAGACACCGTCGCCTCGCAAGGGTTCCTGCAAGTCTTGATGACGAACCCCGACGCGCCGCAACTCTTCCAATCGCCCGCTCCGCAAGGATCGCGCACGTCGTTTCAGCGGACAGCGCTCACGAACTGGCTGTTCGACCGAGAGGCCGGAGCGGGCAACCTGCTCGCGCGAGTCATCGTCAATCGGCTCTGGCAGCATCATCTCGGACGCGGCCTCGTTTCGACCCCCTCGGACTTCGGCACACGCGGCGAACTTCCAAGCCATCCCGAACTGCTCGACTTCCTCGCCAGTGAGCTGATCCGCCACAACTGGGAGCTGAAGCCAATCCAGCGCTTGATCCTGTCGAGCCGCGTCTATCAACAATCCTGCGACACCGACGAACAGCGTGCGAACATTGATCGCGAGAACAAATTCTTCTGGCACCGCCCACGCCGCCGGTTGGAGGCCGAAGCGATTCGCGACGCGGTCCTCGCAGTGAGTGGTCAACTCGACGACCGCCTCTACGGCCCCGGCACGCTCAGCGAAACCCATCGCCGCCGCAGCCTCTACTTCACCGTGAAACGCAGCCAACTGGTGCCGTCGATGACTGTCTTCGACGCCCCCGATGGCACAACCCCGGTCGCCGAGCGCCCACAAACCACCATTGCCCCACAAGCCTTGTTGCTCATGAACAACCCCCAAGTGAGAGACGCCTCGCGCCAATTCGCGATGCAACTTCAGCCCATCGCGATGAAGTCTCTCGAAGACGCCATCAAACTTGGTTATCTCACCACCGTGAGCCGCAATCCCTCACCCGAAGAACTGACCAACACCGCCGACTTCCTCCGCCAACAAGCCGCCTCGTACTCGGCCACCGATCCCAGCGCGGGCCTCTCCCGCTCTCTCATCGACTTCTGCCAAGTCCTCTTCTGCCTGAACGAGTTCATCTACACGGAATGAATGCTGCTGACTCGGCAAGTCTCCGACAATTTCATTTCAAGGGTACTCGTCATGACCAGACTTCTCGCGATCCTGTTTCTAACCGGTTGCCTCACCACCAATGTGATGGCTGCCGGTGTTGAGTTTGGTCAGTCCGCGATCACGTCTGATTTGGAAAAGGTTCGTGCCGGAACAACGGTGACGATCCATGTGGTTGTCAGAAACTCGGGGGACAAGCTGGCGGCGGGAACTGATGTTCGGATCAGACTGCCGATCAACGGGTTTCTCGTGCGGATCGACGACCTGCCGCAATTGAAGTGGAATGATGACGAGCGCGAGGTCTCTGCGGTCGTGGACATTCCCGCTGGCGAGGAGCGTCGGTTTTCGTTCGATCTGATCCCGTCTCGCACTGAAGTGGGACATTTTCTCGACACGCACGTCGAAGTCGTCTTCCTCTTGGATCAGGTGCGGTGGAACGCCGAGTCTTCCCTCAAAATCACCAATGCTCCGTCTACAGCAGGAATATTGATCGGCGGTTTGAGGTTTCATCCTGCCGCGTTCTGGATGCTGGGATGGATGGTGTGCAGCGGCCTGTTGTTCATGGGGTTGCAGGCCAGGTTGCGGTGGATTCGAGAGCATTCCAAGTCCAACTCGCTGCCGGCGGACGTTCGCAAAATCCCAGCGTTTGGACTCGCGTTGCTACTGATGATTCCGTTGGCATTGTTGATGGTCCTAGTCGGAATGGCTTGGCGTGACCTGCAAACGCTGACGAGTTGGACGGAAGCTCAAGCGACCATCTTGGACCGTCGGGAAGACGTGCAAGCCGGGAGAGTCGAATGGCGCAAGGATGGCCGCCGGATACAGTCCGGCCCGACACGCACACCCGAATTCGCGTTGAAGTACCAAGCGGGCGAACGCGAAGTCATCTCAGCCGGCTTCGAAACCGGACCGTCTGTGCATATCGGCAGTCAGATTATGCGCAAGGCCGAGATGGACGAATGGGTTCGCGGTAAAACCATTCCGTGCTGGTATGACCCCTCCGACCCCGGCATCGTCGTCGTCCGACGCGGCTTCGGCGGAAAGTACATTTTCTTCGGACTATTCTTCGGCCTGCTTCCCCTCGCGCTTCTTTGGTTCGGATTTCGGCAACTCCGAAAAGTGAGCAACGCCGTACGGCAGCTTAATGAGATCGAGTCGGCGGCCGGATCATGGAGTTGATTCGAGAGTCGCGCAATTGGGCGAGCGTTCGAGAGAAATCCGTCGGCAAGCGGGCAACAGAAAAAGGTCGGACAGAAAAATGGTGAACCACTGGCGCAGCACACGGCTCGACTTCAAACACTTGAAGTTGTTGTCGATGTGTCGAGTTCTTGGGCTTCGTTCTCGCTTTCCCCAATTCGCGCGGTCAGGATTGTGCCGCGCGAATTGAGGAGAGCGCGAATGAAAACGGAGCTGAGACAGGGCCTTGCTGGAAGTTGATCGAAGCGAACGACGAGATCACTTCAAACACGCGAGCAGCACTCGTTCAAACTCGGTCCAGTCGTAGCAGGGTTGATCGAGGATCACTTCGATGCGGCTGTCGCGGCAGTACGGGATCGACTCGCAGGTGAGGTCGCCTCCCACGCGGTTGAAGAGCAGCCACTCGGCACCGACGTTAAAGACCCCCTTCAAGCGATGGACCTCCAAACTGCCACCGAGGACTTCCATGAGCGACAGTCGACTGAAGCGGTCGAAGGGGGAAAAGAGCCAACCACAGGCGGCTCGTTCACCGACGGGACTCTCCTTCCGAATCGGTTTTCCCGGCAGCAGCATCGCCACCGAGGCGGCTTGCGCGAGGGAGTCACTCGCGGGTTGTTGCGGATGGGCGTTGGGGAAGAGCGGCACGCGCAGGGCGGAGATGTCGGCGTCGAGCAGTGTGGCATCACAATGACCGTGCGTCGTGCAGACGATCTGCAACTTGGGAGGGAAGAGTTCATGCAGGTGAGACAGAAACGCGGCGGTCTGCTCCGGCGCCGCGCGGTCGGTCTTGTTGACCAGCACGATGTCGGCCATGTGCAACTGGTCTTGAAACACGGGGGACGTGGCGACGCGCGGGTTGGCGAAGTCGGCGGGGTCGGCCACGCAGATCGTGGCTCGCAGGTCGATCAACTCGCGAAACCAAGGGCCGCGCAAGGTTTCGAGGACTGCCGCCGGATGTCCCAATCCGGTCGGTTCGATCAGGACACGTTGCGGCTGGGCCTGATGGAGCAGTTCGATCAGCGTGAAGTCGAGCGGTTCGTTGGACGAGCAACAGAAGCAGCCTCCCGCGATCTCGCTCACGACCACGCCGTCGCTGCCCGAGCCACCGAGGATCGCACCATCGATCCCGACCTCACCAAATTCATTCACGAGGATCGCCCAACGTTCGTCGGCCGGTCGCTGCGACAACAGGTCTAAGATGGTCGTGGTTTTGCCAACG
>JAYTXB010000109.1:0-9689 GCA_043743205.1 Schlesneria sp. | reverse complement strand
GGCTCCGCGACGATGGCCACATCGGGGCGTTGAGGGCAGAGCCGATATGGCGGAACGCGACCGAGCCAACTCCCCACCAAGTGATTGATGCCGAGGCTCGTCGATTCCTCGTCGCACGTCAGCGACAGGACCACGTTCGACATCCCCACCGGTCGCTCACGTGCGAGTCGCGTGAACGCAGCCAGCATCGCGGCCAAACCACCTTTGACATCGCATGAGCCGCGTCCATAGATGCGGCCGTCGCGCTCGGTTGGCTCGAACGGCGGGATCGTCATCCCATCGACCGGCACCGTGTCTTGATGAGCATCCAGCAGAATCGTCCGTGTCGCGCCGGGTGAGTCCAATCGAGCGATCACGTTCGCGCGTCCGGGCACTGTTTCGACGACCTCATGCGCGACACCGAGTTGTGTGAGATACGCCGCAAGGTACTCGGTCACTCGCCCCTCGAAGAATTCCGGACCAGAGACATCGCGACCCATCGGGTTCACGCTGGGAATCGCAATCAAGTCTTTGAGGAGTGGCAGCGGGTCGGTCATGGGTGGAACTCGATTTCGTTGGGACAGGGCTGTCGGGTGAGTCACTGAGTTTGCGGGCTGGCGGCCAAACGTACCAATCAAAGGGGTGTAACCGGCATTCCGGCTTTACCCCTCTCCCCCGAAGACGGGGGCGAGGAGACCAGAAAAGTGCCACTCTCCGGAATGCCGGTTACACCCTCATCAAAGTGTGCGGACCACTCGGTAATCTCCGTTGGATTGACCGCTACCTCGCCACGCGACCAACGCCGAACTGGTCTCCCGTGCGGATTGGCTCCGGACCGCGCCAGTCGATTTCGAGCATTTTCTCGGACTGCACGGCCGCCCCGGTTTCATCGGTCAGCGTGGCGATGATCTGACGTGACGCGACATCGAAGACATCGCCCGTCGATGGGTACGCGCGTTTGCCATCCAAACTGAACGTGATCCAACCCGGTTCGTCCTTCACTTTCAAACTGGCCACTTGTTTGGGCGGTTGAACCGTCAGGTCGAAGACGTGCAGATGTAGATTGAAAGCGTCGCAGACCCAAATCTCTTTCTCGTCCGGCGTGAGTCCGATGCCGTGGCTGGGACAGCCGTGTCGCTTGACAGGTCCCTTTTGAAAGCCCTGCACCTCGACCCGCTGCCGTTTCTGTCCCGTCACCAGATCACCGACTTCAAACCCGAGCAACTCGTTAAGGCAAACAAAGCAGAGCGTTTGTTGGCCGTTGACGGTGAAGGGTCGAATGCTGGCGCTGAACGGTCCCACCGTGCGCTGTGCCGTGTGCGACGCGGTGTCGGCGACAGTCAGCAGCGGTGACTTCAGCCCCGCGAGGTAGACCTGCTTCCCATCGAGACCGCAGACCGTGTTGTGTGCTCCCGACTTCGGTTCGAGCTTCGCGAGGATCTCGCCCGTTCGTCCGTCGATCACGTGCCAGTGGTCCTTTTCAAACGACGGCACATACAGCCACGCCCCATCGGGCGCGATGGCCATCCGATCGCAGCCCCCCTCGTAGGACCGCTCCCACAGCAGCTTCTCCGTGACAAGGTCGATGCACTGCAACGTCTTGATCGTGGTGATGAACAGCCGCCGCGTGGCGACGCTCGCACAGACCCCTTTCACGTTGATCGGCTTGCCAGCTTCATCGAGTCCCCCTGCTGGAATCCGCTTCACAAACTGGTGCTTGGCGTCGATGTCGAACACCAGCACGCCGTGCCCACCATATTCGAGATAGTTCCGCACGCCGGGGACCGCCACGTAGAGTAGCCTCCGTACGGGTGCCTCTTGCCCAAACAAATTCGGCGACATTCCGATGACCAGCAATAGCGTTAGCCATCTCACACAGAACAGGGAACGGAGTCGTGGCATTTCAAACCTCTCTGATTTGGAACGGAGAATGGGCACTCAAATTAGCCGCGACCGTCCGCGACATGAAGTGTGCCGAGTAACAAACGCATCGGCAATTCCGGTCTGGACCGCTTCGCGGGTTTCTTCTGTAATGTCTTCGCCAAAACGGCTCCACCGTCTTGGGAGAAGCTACGAAGGCAAATACGAAACGCAGGGACGCGAGGCATCGTGCAGATTTGGAGTCGGTTGGCTTTGTTTGTCACGCCGTACTGGCGGCGGCTGTTGCTGTCGTTGGTGTTCGGGGGCTTATCCGCGCTGCTATGGAGTGCCGAGTTGGCACTGACCGCTCCGCTGACGATCACGTTTGGCGAGCATCGCACCGTCTCCAACTATGTGCGTCACGAAATCGAGCAATCGTCGGCAGTCGTCGCGACCTTGACGGCCAAGCTCGAAGAGCAACAGCTCAAATTGACGGACTTGCCTGACGATCAAACTCGCAAACGGATGAAGGAACGCGACCCGCTGTTCAACTCAGTCAGGCGGCTTCAGCAGCGAATTGCGCTCGAATCGTCCAGTATCTCACTGATGAGTTGGTGCGAGACCCGCGTCCTTTCAAAGTTGCCACGCGATCCGTTCGTCACGTTCGCGCTGATCTTCGGTGCGCTGCTGCTGGTGACGCTGCTCAAGGGACTCTGCTGCTTCGTACAAGATTCTCTGGCGGGAGGCGTGGCCGAACTGGTGGTGATCGACCTGCGTCAGGCACTGTTTCGGCGCACGCTGCAACTCGACCCCCAAACCGTCGCGCTCGGCGGTACTCAAACGCTGATGAACGACTTCACCTTGACGCTGCAACAGTTAGCGAATGGGCTGGGCGACCTTGGCGGCCGCATCGTGCGCGAACCGTTGAAGGGAGCCGCCTGCATTGGGGGGATGTTCTATCTGAACTGGCAACTGACGCTGTTGTTGCTCACGTTTGTGCCGCCCGCGTGCTGGATCTTTCACCTCTTCGGCCAGCGGCTCAAGCGTGCCATGCGCCGCGTTCTGGCGAGCGTCGGTCGCATCTATACGAGTTTGGAAGAAACGTTCGTCAACATGCGGGCCGTCATCGCGTTCGATCGCGCGGGACAGCATCGGCGTGAGTTCCATCGACGAAACGTCGAGAACTATGTGCAGGCGATGCGATTGGTCCGCATCAAAGCGCTCAGTGATGCGGTGGTCGAAGTGCTGGCGGTGTTCGCGGTCCTCGTGGTGTTGCTTCCGGCGGCGTATCTCGTGATGAGACAAGTCACGTCAATTGGTGGCGTCGATTTGGCGAGTGCCCCGCCGACGTTTCCTGAGCTGACCATGTTCTATGCGCTGCTCGTCGGTGTGATCGACCCCCTGCGCAAGTTCTCCAAGTTTTACAACACGATCCGTCAGTCGGGCGTACTGGCGAGACAAATCTTTCGGCAGATGGATCGCGTGTCGCTCGTTCCGGCGGCGGGGGCACCGCAGTGGTTGCCACGGCTGTGTGAGTCGATCGAATTTCGCGATGTGCATTTCGCATATGCCCGCGCGGCGGATGACGATTCGCCACAACGGGGCCCCGTCTTGAATGGCCTCGATTTACGCGTGAGCCAGGGTGAGGTCATCGCAATCGTCGGCCCGAACGGCTCAGGCAAATCGACGCTGGCGGGACTATTGCCGCGATTCTTCGACCCCGATCAAGGAGCGATTTTGTTCGACGGCCTCGACGTGCGACAGGCGCGACTGCGCGAGCTGCGAGACCAGATTGCCATCGTTCCTCAAGACACGTCGCTGTTCGATGACACCATCGCCGCCAACATTCGCTACGGTCGCCCCGACGCCACGGATGAGCAAGTTCGAACAGCGGCCTCGCGAGCGCATGTCCTCGACTTCACGAACAGTCTGCCGCAGGGACTCGCGACGGCTGTCGGTGAAGGGGGACGGCAGCTTTCGGGCGGGCAACGGCAGCGTGTCGCGTTGGCCCGCGCGATGCTGCGTGACCCGCAAGTCTTGTTGCTCGACGAACCGACCTCGGCAATCGACGCCGAAAGTGAACTGTTGATTCATCGCGCGTTGAAGGAGTTTGTGCGCGGACGGACGACACTCATCATCACGCATAGTCTGTCTCCCGCCTTGCTGGAATATGTCACGCGGATCGCGGTCCTCGATCGCGGGAAGTCGATCGCCACGGGTTCTCACACACAGCTTCAAGCGACGTGCCCGATCTACCGCCAACTGTTTGAAGGCCCGCTGACGGCAGCGGCGTAACAGCCGGTTGCCAATCACGTCACTCGATCACACGAAACCATGTTCCTCGTAAGCCCGCACAAACTCTGGAATGGACGAACTGCCGCAGTCGCGCTGCTGGTGCTGATCGTCGCGTTTCTATTTGCGAGCAACACCGGCGTGCGGGCGATTCGGCGGGCACACGAACCGGCCAACTTTGTACTGGTCGATCCTCAACCCGGCCCGACCGACTGGCCCGGTTGGCGTGGTATCGGTGGGACCAACGTCAGTGCGGAGAGCCGTCCGCCACTCTCTTGGTCAGCGAATGACAACACTGCGTGGCAGGTAACGTTGCCGGGGCGCGGCCATGCGTCCCCTTCTCTTTGGGGCGATCAGATTTTTGTGACGACAGCGGAATCGCGGCGGCAGACGCTCTCGCTCTTCAGTTTTGATCGCGAGTCCGGGCGATCACTGTGGCAGTCGGAGTTGCATCACGGCGACTTGGCGAGTGGTCATGCCAAGAACTCGTCGGCCTCACCGAGTCCGACGTGCGACGGGCAGTTTGTGTTCGTGGCGAGTGCCGTGAATGGTTCCGTCTGGGTGACGGCCGTTGATCTCGCGGGACGCATTGCCTGGCAAACTGCCGCCGGGCCGTTCCAAGCCAAGTGGGGCTATGGCTCATCGCCGACACTCTATAAGTCGCTGGTGATCGTCGCCGTGGATAACAAGGGAGCGGCGTTCAATCGACTTCGCGCCACGAGCTATCTTGCCGCGCTGCATCGTCAGACGGGTGAGATCGTCTGGCGCATCGAACGTCCACCGGGGGACAGCTTCGGTACGCCGATCGTCGCGCATGTCGCCGGTCGCAACCAGTTGGTGATCGCGGGGAAGGGTCTGGTCGCGTCGTATGATCCCGCCACGGGAGAGACTTTGTGGACGTGTCGCTGGTCAGCAGAACGAGCAGCCAATACCGTGGCTTTCGATGATGAACACGTCTTCGCCACAGCCCGTACTCCGCAGAAGGAACTGCTCTGCATTCGAGCCGACGGACAGGGAGAGGTCTCGGGAACGCACGTCGTCTGGCGCGAGAAGCAGTTGGCCAGCGAGGTCCCTTCGCCGGTTGTCTATGAGAACTGGCTGTACTTGCTCACGGACGATGGCATCCTCGCGTGTCTCGATGCGGCCACGGGCAAACTCGCCTGGAAGCAGCGTTTGAGCGGCCATTTCTCGGCGTCACCGTTGATCGCGGGCGACCGGGTCTATTGCTGCAACGAAGAGGGAATCACGTTCGTGGTGACGCTCGGCGCATCGGGCGAAGTGGTGGCCGAGAACACGCTCATCGAGGGCCAGTTCGCGTCACCTATTGCCAGCGGCAATCGACTCTATCTGCGCACGTTGAACGGTCTGCACTGTGTGATGATGCGGGGCGACGTGATCGAACAGAACGATTCTCTCGAAAGAGACCGCTCGTCTGATACGGACGCTGGCCCCGTCGCCGACAAGATCGAAGCTGGCCGAAGACGGTTCTGAACACCCTAATGCTAACTATTGCGCCCACTTTGGCTGCTGGAACAAGTTGGCGACAAGGATTTCCAACCCCGGTAACAGCGGTGCGCCGTGCAGCACGTCTTTTTCACGCAGCATCGTGCCGCCTCGACCCGTGACGAACTGATGGACGTGGCGCGTCACCGGATCGATGACCCAAACGCCAATGACACCGGCGTCGAGGTAACTCGATACGCGATCCGACATCCCTTCGCGCCGATCGTTCGTCGACGCGATTTCGATCACGAGGGCGGGCCGCGAATCGGTGAGCAACTTCTCGGTCTCTTCAAACCGATTGGTCGATTGGAAGCAGGAGACTGCCGGGCAACGGATTGTCGCTGTGTCTGGTGAGATCACGATGGGCAACTCGAAGCAGATCGACAGGTCGGGCAACGACTTGGCCATCTTTGCCAGCGGATGAGACAAGTTCCGCACAACATCCCCGTGGCTCTCATCGGGCGGATCGAAACGAATCAACTGTCCCGCGACCAGTTCAATCCAGCGGTCTCCCTCCGCGAGCCGTTCTTCAAACTGACTGACCGTCAGTTTGTCAGCAGTGCCAGAACCGAACGTCATGATGCCAGCATCCTCTACGTGACCCATCGAAATGACCGGGCGAGATTGTAAGTTGAGGAGCGAGAGTTGTCGTACCGTCACGTAGGATGGGCACTCTTGCCCGTCCGCATTTCAATCGCACCGCCGGACGGGCAAGAGTGCCCGTCCTACAAGGCCAGCAACTACGGCATCAGCCCGCGCGACAGATCGCGTTCGAGATCGGTGGCTTCTTCCAATCCGATCGACAGGCGGACAAGTCCATCGCCGATCCCGTACTCGGTTCGTTCGGCGGCGGTCATGAACTTGTGAGACGTTCCCGCTGGGTACGACATCGTCGTGCGCGCATCCGCCAGTGTCGGTGAGAACGGGATCACTTCGGCCAGTGCGCGGAAGAGAGCATCGACGGCCGAGCGGCCTCCCACCAGGTCGAACGCCAGCATCCCGCCGCATCCGCGCGGCAGCAGCCTTTGTGCAAGAGCGTGATCGGGGTGCGAGGCCAAGCCGGGATAGAAGACCTTGCCCACGCGCGGGTGTTGTTCGAGAAACCGCGCGATGGTGAGCGCCGTTTGTGAGACGCGTTCCATGCGGAGCGGCAACGTGCGCAGGCCGCGCGACGCGAGCCAACTCTCGAACGGGTTCGCGTTCACGCCGTACAAGCTCGACATCGCGCGAATCTTGCGGATTAAGCTCGACGCCCCGACGACCACGCCCGCCATCACGTCGCCGTGTCCGTTCAGATATTTCGAGACACTGTGCCAGACGAGCGCCGCGCCGTGTTCGAGCGGTCGGATGAGACATGGCGTGCCGAACGTGCTGTCCACGAGCAACGGGACTTCACCCAGCGCGGCGACGATGCGCGGCAGATCGGCAACTTCGAGCAGTGGGTTTGAGATCGACTCGACAATGCACAACTTGGTCTCGGGCGTGACAAGGCTCGGCAGCGAGGCGAGGTCAGCGACATCGAAGTAGGTCACCTTCAAACCGAACGAGGCGGCAAGATGATTGAGTAACTGACCGGTTCGTCCGTAGAGGACGCGCGCGGCCAGCACGTGATCGCCCGACTTGACCATCGCCATCAAGACGGCGGTCAACGCTCCCATTCCGGATGCCGTGACCACGCCCGCTTCGGCCCCTTCCAATTGAGCGACATCACTCGCGAAGGCTTCGTGATTGGGATTGCCGTCGCGCGTGTAGATGTAGCCCTTCTCCCGTCCGCCCGTCACTGCATCAAGTTGTTCGAGAGAGTGGAGATCGAACGCGGTCGTCATGTAAACAGGCGGGGAACTTGGTCGCGTCGTGAAGTCCTCCGCCCAGCCACCGCGTGCGGCGAGCGTCGAGTCGGCAGAGCGGTGCGAGTCATCGTGCGACTGGGGCATGGTGCGAGCTTTCTGTGAGATTCTTTTCACCGCCTGCCGAAGCCGAGCGCGGCACAACATGCGGACAGTGATCGCCGATTCGTTCGGCTGGCAGGCCCTTGGCTGGCGGTGAAACGCGTGATTGACAATCCGTGAATCCTCCGCCGTTAGCGGTCAATGACAACGGCGTCTTCGAGGAAATAGAGGCCGTACGGCTTGTCGTCAGCGGCGACCATCTCGAATTTCAATCGTCCGACAACATCGAAGGCACGCGTCGAGGGAATGTAGTTCGTCGTCTTGCCCGGTTTGAGATCGACCTGCACCAAATCGTAGACCTTGGGGTCGCGACCAAAGCAGCAAATTTGGTTGTCACGAGCCAGCACAAAGCGCTCGATTCCTTCGGTCTCAAACGTCGGAAACATGAAGCCGCGAATTTTGATTCTCTGGCCGTTGAGGCCCTTCAACCACGCGGGCATGTGGTCGATGGCGTCGATCGACACTGGCTCCATGTTGAGGACCTTCAGGAGATCGAGGTCATCGTAGGAGACCCGCAGCGCTTTGGAGGAGGCGTCCGTGCGAAAGGTCTTTTCAGAGATCAGCACTTCGATCTTGCGCGGTGCAACGGTCTCCGCAGGCATTACCTTCAACAGTCGTTCGACACTCGCACCGTCCACGACGTTGACCGGAGCGAGGGCAGAGACGGGGAACGACTCTGCGACGATCGGCGTGGCCGCAGCGGGAGACTCGGCGGCGACGACCGTCATCGGCGCGGCATCACGGCTCTGGGTGGAAGTCGTCTTCGAGCGAACGGTCTTTTCGAGTGGCCGATAGCCGCTGATGTCCGAACCGGAGCAGCCTGCCAGAACCAACGTGCAGGCCACCAGACTCACCGCAGATACCGAGCGACGGGTGGCAGTCGAGTGGAATGTCATCGTGACTCTCGGGCAGGGGGAATGCGGCGGTAGGGGACGACGAGGGTCCGTCTTAAATCTCTCTCCGCCAAAGGCATCAAAAGCAGCAGAGGAGACCTTCGGTCGGGCGTTTCGGCGGGGTCAGGAGACCCGCGCCGAACGAGGGCATCCTGCGATCCGTCAGTAGAGCGTCTTCGCCTTGCCGAAGTACTCGCACTCCAGTTGGTAGACCGGTCGCAAGCCTGTTTCATCGACGGTTGGCTCGGCTTTGAAGATGCCCGACACAGAGACCATGACCTTGTTGTCATGAAAATTGACGGTTTTGTCACCGTTCATCTTCACGAGGATCATATCGGTCGTTTTGGGCTGTCCACCGAAGCAACAGTCGCCGTTATCACGACACAGCACGAAGGACTTGATCCCGGTCATCTGTTTCGTCGGGTACATGTAGCCCTTAATCATCACCTTCTCGCCGACCAACTTCTGCACGTCGGGGTGAACGCCGACACGGCCGTTCTCAGTGCTGAAGCCTTTCTTCGAGATGTCCGTCGTGAAGTTGGTCCGTTCGTATCCGGGCGGGACTTCCGTCGCAAAGCTATGAATGTGCATCGAAGCGAATCCGACGAACATCATCGCTTGCAGACCAAGAGTCAGGCTGGCGAGCAACCCGCCGCTGAGTGTTCCCTGCGACTGTCGAATCTGACGCCACGCGATCATGGACAGGATTACGCCCGCCAAGGGAATGACCAGCAGCAAGTCCCAGATGCTGGCCAGCAGTGAAATGACCACGAAGGCCATACTGACGGGGACCAGCGCTGGGATGGGGCGATAGAGAAATTCCTGGTCATGCGGCGAACCGCTTTGAGGTTTATCCAAAGTCATCTGATCTGCTACCGACATGATGAATTGCCTTGAAAAATAACGCGACTTGCCAGTGAACTGAGTTTGCCGCGAACCGACGCTGTCGCAATGGGCGGGATATCGTGATGAAGCGCGCGGCCCAAGTCCAGACGGTCGAACCACAAGGCTTTGCCGAATGTTCCTCGTCTTTGCCCAAGTTGGGTCTGGTTGAAGATCGAAATGGGGATCTTCGGTCGGTCGTTTCGGCCGAGTCAGCAGACTCGCACCGATCTAACAGCCCGTTGAAAAACTGTAGGATGGCCTTCTAGGCCGTCGTTTTTCTGCGGGAAATCGGACGGGCAAGATGCCCATCCTACGTTTTTCAACGGGC
>JAYTXB010000108.1:0-13768 GCA_043743205.1 Schlesneria sp. | reverse complement strand
GACCGTTAAGCTCACGTGGCCGATGATAGTGCAAAACAGCGCGAAAGTAGGTTGTTGCCGGGTTTTTGGCGGCTCACAGAAATGTGAGCCGCTTTTTTTATGCATTAGCTACGTATCGAGTGAGTTCAACCACTCTAGCATTTTATTGAGTTCCACTGCTTGAATGTCTGGTGACAGGGCTTCAAATGGTGGGACGTGAATGAAGTGAATTTGTTTGGTCGGGAATTGCTGCTTGGCTCGAAAGAAGCCGTAGTTGCAGAGGTATTCGCCTGCATCGAAGCTGATTTCCCAATGCTCGCGGATTGGCATCACTAATGTGGAGTCAAGTGTGAATTGCGCTAGAGCGTTCGAATCGATCGGCCCCGGCCCCAAGATCGGGCCGCGCACGTCAGGAGTGGCACCGTTCCAATTGCGTGCGACCGTTTCGAATCGCATACGGTGAGATTGCCCCGCAACACCGAGCATGACCAGCAGGTCGAACGACTCGGGGGGAAGTTCGCTAAGGAATTGATCGACGGCGACGTAGCTGACCTCAAGGATTTGGAACGGCCAGCCACATTCGGCCGCCAGTTTCGATGACGGGTTGGCGATGAACGAGCCAAACGGCCCGAAGCCGGTGACCAGCGTGCGAGCCTTTGCCGAATGGAATTGAGATTTGTTGGGAATCATTGCGGTGGCCGACCATCGTGAGGTTTCTTCTCGGGCATGGGTTCGGCGTTGAGTCGTTTCACCACCGCCTCCAGTCGTTGTTGTTGGTCCGCAGGGAGCAATTTCCACGAAAGCAGTCGCTGCAAGAGTTCGTGCTTGTCTCGCAGAATCACTTCGCCCTCCGGCAACCCTTCCAAGCCTGCGAGGATGACACTCGCATCGACCTCAACCCACAGCGTCGCCTGCGGAAGACCGTGTCGGCCGAGCGCCGCATCGAGTTTGTCGATGAACAATTCTCGAACCCATTTCACATCTTCGGATGAGAGCGCAGCGACAATCTTCAGGATGCGCGGCCGTTCGCGAGGGTAGCCGATGTGCGGCGGATCCCAGTGCGGCGGAAACTCGTTCCGGCGATGCGCGGACATCGTCGTCAGTGCTTTTCGGTAATGGCTGGAGCGGAGATCGCGTTCGACTGAGCCGCGTAGCTGTTGCTCGGGCTGAGTCCACGGTAGCACCGCGATCCACACCAGCACGGATGCAGCGGCGAGACACTTCACCAATGCGGACATTGGATGATGACTGGAAATGTCCGCCTCGGTCCAAGCCCACTGCGTCTTGCCACACGCCACGCCTAATGTTCCGATCAACCAGATTGGCCAGGTGAGGACTCCGAAGAGCGTGACGAGGAGTTTCGCCCCCGCCAAAACGGACTCGGTGTCGGTCAGGCGAACTCCCCCCATGACGACCAGAATCGGCAGGTCGATGTACGAGACGAGGAACACGGCGAGCGAGTCGGCGAACAGCATGACCACGAAGAAGAAGCTCGCGGGCGACGGGGCCGCATCACGCTGCGAGTACAAAACGAAGAAGACACGCGTGATTAGCAGGACTCGCCAGAGAGACACGATCCCGAGGAACCAGAGATTGGCCACTGTCGCATCGGCGGGTGGCAGGAATCGCTCGACGGGGATCGCGTAGAGCCACGCGAGCGGCGCGGTCATCCAATAGAGACCAAGGAGCGAGCGATAGCGCGAAAGGAATCTCGCCCGCTTGGAGTTGCGGCACCAGGCGACGACATCGACAAGACAGAACAACACGAGCGATGTCCCGAACGACGCGACCAGTGGCAGCAGCAGATGCCACGGTTCGTGCAGCAGGTTCTCGCCGTCGTACTCGCGCGCGAAAGCTGCTGACAGGACGAAGATCAAGCCCAGGCCCACCGTGTCCCGGTGAGTCGCCAGCGTGCGAATGGCCTCGCGCGATCCGAACAGGTAGCTCACCAGAGTGGCAACTGTGATGGGACCGTGTTGCGGGGCGATCACCTGCGGGGTCGCATTCGCTTGTAACTCAATTCGTTTGGTGGGTTCGGAGTTGCTCAAAGAAACGCTCCCTGCGGTGACGGGTTGCGGTTTCGTTGTACAGACTTTGGCTGACGTGAATCAAACCCGATCGCAGTTCGGCGGATGTCATTCCCTGCGGATGATGAGTCTGGTCGAACAGGGTGCATTTCTCCCAGAAGCGATCCGCGAACAGACGGCCCTCGCGTTGCAGACGGGTGTAGAGCGGTGTCCCTGGGAACGGAGTCTGGACGGTGACCTGCACCTCGTACAGTCCCGATTGCCTCACAAAATCGACGACCGCATCGAACACGGCGGGAGTGTGACCGTCGAGGCCCAGAATGAAACAGCCGTTCACCGTGATCCCCGCCGACTGGATACGGTCGATCGCTCGCAGATAGTGATCGTGCTGCTTGAGCTTCCAGTTGGACCGGCTCTCCAATCCGTCGAGTCCCGTCAGGTTGGGGCTTTCGAGACCGATCAGCACTTGTTTGCAACCCGCGTCATGCGCGAGGGCGATCAGTTTGGGATCGTCCGCAAAACTGATGTCGGTCTCGGTGAAGAAGCGAATCCCTTCGGGAATGAGCGCCCGCATCAGTTCCTTCGAGTAGCTCTTGTGGACGAACGTGTTGTCGTCGGCGAACTCGATGAAAGGACGCGGCCAGATCGACTTGATGCGGCGAATCTCTTCGACGACTTTGGCGACGGGCTTCGTCTGATAGAGCGGCGCAATCAGGATGGAACTCGCGCAGAACTCGCACTTCCACGGGCAGCCGCGCGAGGTCTGCACGGTGATCCGGTTGTACTTGGCCGGATCGAGTAACTCGAAACGGGGGATCGGTGAGTCTGCGAGGTTCCACTGGCGCGATGGCCGATAGACTCGCTTCAACGCCCCGGCCCGAGCGTCCTCGATCAACTGCGGCCAGACTTCCTCGGCCTCACCCACGACGACGGCGTCGGCGTGGAGCAGCGCCTCACTCGGCATCATGCTGACGTGCAGGCCACCGAGGATGACTCGCACTCCCTCTTGCCGATAGTGGTCGGCCAGTTGGTAAGCCTCCTCAATCTGAGCGGTGAAGCTGGAGATCGCGACCAGATCGAACGGACCTGCGGGGGGCGAGTCCTTCGAGAAATCGAAGATCTCGTGATAGGAGACCTCGTCACTTTCCGGCGTGAGTCCGGCCAGAGTCAGCAGCCCGAGGCTGGGCAGTTGCGCGATGACCTCCTTCCGCTCGACAAAGCCCGGCATCGACAGGCCGAGAGCCAGCAGTTCGGCATCCCACGCCCGAACGCCGCTCATTGCGATGAAGCCGATTCTCAGTGTCCTTGTTGTCACGGCAGGCTCTCCCACCCGGCGAGCAGTGCGCCGATGATCAATGCCGTCGAAGGAACGACGAACAGCACGCGACACGCCCATCGCCATGCGGTCAGAAAACAGACCGGTCCCATCGTCAGGCCACCCACGATAAAGCAACCACTCACGATTGGAATTGGCGGCGAAGCCGTTCGCGCCGCTTCCGTCATCGGCCAGAAGACGTTGAGCGCCCCGAGGGCCACCAGTGCGATATGCCCGAGCCGAACTAGCCGCCGCGTTCGGCTGGTGTATCCACCGAGCCACTGCTCGTCCTGCGCGAGCAGTCCCATTCCGGCCCCGCTCGCAAACCCCACCGCCATCAACCACCAGCCAATGACCGCAGACATTGCAGGACTCCCAAGTAAGCACAGTGCGTCGTTAAATCTTTCGATGCGTCATGCGGCTGAAAACGAATCGCCTAACAGCGTGGCATTCCCCGTACTGTTCGACGGGCAATTGTCTCACTCCTGTCCGCATGAGTTATCAGGCGGCGGCTTCGTCCAATTATAACGCAGAAAATCGCGGCTGGGTGTGGGCGGACTCTGTTCCTAAGCGGCCGAACACGGCTTGTCGCTCAAGGTTTCATTCGTCACTCAACAGTGACTCGAGTTCCGCTGGCGAGCTGACTCTCGTACGTCCGCTCTTGAGTCCGGCTAGGTCGATGTGGTCGCCGTCCTTCAGGATTTCAAAGCGTCGCGTTCCCGCATCCGTCTCGGGGACGTAAGCCATCACATACGATGAGCCGATCACACCCACGCGGCCTTTGTGGACCTGCACGACGAGGGCGGTCCCTTCATCAATCCCGAAGGCGATTCGCTGGGGGTGAGTTGCCATCAATCCGATCAGGCGGTTGAGACGGCTGCGTCGCAAGAAGTGTTGGTCGATCACCGCCTCGCGAAAGAGATCGAGACCGCGACCTTCCACGGCTTCTTCGCTCCCCTGTTCGATCATGACTTTCGTCATGGCCGCGGCACCTGCCGAGCTGCCCCCCACCACGCCGCCGCGATCGAGGACCGCGCGTAGTTTGTCTTCGACCAGAGTCCCCGCGTAGAGTTCGGACAATCGTTCCTGTTGCCCACCACTCAGCCAGACTCCGGTTGCTTCATCCAGTGACGCGCCGAACGATGCGCGATTGGATTCCTCGCGCGATGCCGATTGGAGAACCTGAACCGAAGTCACTCCAAACGACCGCCACGTTTCGCGAAACGCGGTGACCTGCATTGCGTCGGCTTGATAGGCCGGGATCACCACGATTCTCGCACGAGCGGGGCCACCGGCCAGAGCGAGGAAGCGTTGCCGAATCTCGGGGGGAAGACGACCTCCCCCTGCGATCACCAGCGTTCCTCCGCCAAACCGATTGAGGAAGTCGATCTCTGGCCACCGATCGACCTGCGGCCAACTGAACCAGAAACCCGCACTCAGTGCTGTTACTGAGAGCAGGGCGATCACCACCCGGCGTTTTCTCCAGAAGTACATCCGGGAATGAAGTGGTTTGGGTGCACTGTTTGGAACCATCGCGATCTTCTCGATGTTTACGCCGGTATCGGATTGAACGCCCGCCCCATGTTCACTGGGGCGCGATGCCAAGGCGTGGGAGGAGAAGAGGAGACCTTCGGTCAATCGTTTCGGCGGAGTCGGGAGACCCGCGCCGAGCGATGTATCGAGACCTGCGCCGAGCGATGCCGCGCCGAATCAGGGACTCGCCTTACTTCTCGTCGCCCGCACACGTCCATGGATCAAGTGACGTGGAGTGGCTGATGACCTCTTCTGGTTTGAAGTAGATCGCGATCTCGCGCATGGCCGCCTCGGGGCCGTCGCTGCCGTGGACCATGTTCATTTGGCGGCTGAGGCCGAGATCACCACGAATCGTGCCGGGGGCGGCGTCGCGTCCGTTGGTGGGGCCGAGCAGTGTCCGCACGACACCAATCGCACCGGGGCCTTCCAGTACCAAGGCCACGACAGGGCCGGACGTGATGAACTCTTCGAGCATTGGGTAGAACGACTTCGACACGTGCTCGGCATAGTGTTGCTTCGCCAGTTCCGGCGTGACCCTCAGCAGTTTCAGGGCAACCGTTTTGAGTCCCTTCCGCTCGAAGCGGCCGAGGATTTCTCCCGTCAATTTGCGGGCGACAGCATCAGGCTTGAGCAGGACGAAAGTACGTTCGAGAGGCATTTTAGAATTCCTTTGTTTTTAGCATGAACTTCCGAGTGGACGGGAAGCGATGGGCTGTCGCCCCAGTGAAGGCTTGTTAAGCCGTTGTCATCAACTGGCGGAACGATTCAAACAGATAGCTGCTGTCGTGCGGACCAGCCGAGGCTTCGGGGTGGTACTGCACGCAGAAGGCGGGGAGTTCTTTGTGCCTGAGTCCCTCAACCGTTTGGTCGTTGAGATTGATGTGCGTGACTTCGAGGCAGCTTGGTAGCGTCTCCGTGGAGATCGCGAAGCCGTGGTTCTGTGACGTAATTTCGACGCGACCGTTGTCCTTGTTCAGAACTGGTTGGTTGCTACCGCGATGCCCGAACTTGAGCTTGTAAGTTTCGGCTCCACACGCGAGGCCCATCAGTTGATGGCCGAGACAAATGCCGAACATCGGCACCTGCCCGAGCAGTTCGCGAATCGTCTCGACGGCATAGGTCAGTGGTTCCGGATCGCCGGGACCGTTCGATAGGAAGACGCCATCGGGTTTGAGTTTCTTCACTTCGTCGGCGGTCACCGTTCCGGGGACGACGGTGACGCGGCAACCGAGGTCGCGAAGGTGCCGCAGGATGTTCCACTTCATTCCATAGTCGATCGCGACCACGTGGAATTCGCGTCCGTCGCGCGCGGGCTGGGTCGGTCCGAAGTGCGTCAACGGGGAAAGGCCCTCGGTCCACTCGAACGATTTCGCGGGCATGACCTCGCGAACGAGATCGCGTCCCACGAGAGTGGGGCTGGCCTGAGCCTTCTTCACCAGCGAGGCATCGTCGAGATCGATCGTTGAGAGAACGCCCGTCATCGCGCCGCGAGTACGCAGGCGTCGGACCAAAGCCCGCGTGTCGATCCCCTCGATTCCAAGGACGTTCGCCTGACGCAGGTACTCGTCCAGCGACATCGTCGAGCGGAAGTTGCTTGGGGCGCGACAAAGTTCGCGAATGACGAAGCCGCGAATCGCCAGCTTGCCGCTCTCAACATCTTCCGAATTGATGCCGTAGTTCCCGATCAGCGGGTACGTCATCGTGACAATCTGACCGCAGTAAGAAGGGTCGGTCAGAATCTCTTGGTAGCCGGTCATGCTCGTGTTGAAGCAGACTTCACCGAACACTTCGCCATCGGCACCAAAACCGGTGCCGGAGTAAACAGTACCGTCAGCCAACGCCAGTTTCGCGGATCGGAGTGTCACAGACATTTTGAACCTAGCGAGTGCAGAGAAGCCGGATCGTGAGTCTTCCTCGCGCCTGAAGACCCCCTCACCGTCACCCTCAAATCCCATCGTGGGAGAGTGATCACGAGAGTCATTTCGGAGACCGTTGAGGTATCCCCAAATCGAGCCGTCTTGTAACAAACGCCCCTGCGAAATTGAAGGAACTTGCGCGGCAGGGAGGAACACCACGCTGTCATCTCTTGGGTCTTTTCTTCTCTCCTCTACCCAGCCTTCTGAAAGAGGCGGTGCCGCAGATGATCGTTACCCCACACGCGGCTTGAAGTGAGACGTTTAGCCGAAACGCCGACGGCGTGCGTGCAATCTCTAGGATTGTCCGCGTTCTCTCCCACGCCGTTGGCGTCGGGGCTAAGCGTGGAAACGTCTCAACTCTGTCCGCGAGAGGTGCAAGCCTCAATAGACTTGGTTCGCAAAGTGAATCTCACAGTCGGGCAGGGCCTTCTTGAGAATCAAAACACCCCCCGCTGTGCATTTCGTCTGGTTGACATCCAGCGTCTTCAAATGTTTGTGCGACTTGAGATGCCCGAGCGAGGCGTCATTAATACCAGTGAGGTTCGCCAACAAGACTTCCAAGCCGTCACACCCTCTCAAGGCGGCAAAAGCCTTTTGCCCGGTGATGCCCGTGCAGTGGCTGATGTTGATGTGCTTCAAATACTTCATGCCCGTCACAATCTGTGACAAGCCGGTGTCGTTGATCCCCTGCACCATTTTCAGGTCGAGGTGTTCGAGTGACTTCATGCTGTTGATCGCCTTGGACCCCTTGTCAGTCATCGGCGTGACCGAGATTCCCAGCAGCTTGAGTCGCTTCAGGCCGCCACCTTTGGTCAATGGTAAGAAACCTTCACTCGTCACCGCACTGCGGTTGATGTTGAGTTCTTCCAGCACCTCCAACTTGGCCAACGCGGCCATCCCTACATCAGTGAACCCGCCACAATCGCGGAGGTCCAACCGCCGGATTGTGCGTGCGTCGCAGATCAGATCGAGAGTGAGATCGTTGATGCCGGGACTGGCCTCGAGGTTCAATTCTTCCAGCACCGGCAGCTTGCCGATCGCAGCGAAGCCGTTACGAGTCAGCGAACAATTCTTGAGCTCCAGCTTCTTGAGATTCGGGCAGCCGCTCAGCGTGGAAATGCCCTCATCCGAGACCCTCGTGCTGTTGAGCGCCAGCGTCTCCAACGCAGGTGATTGTGTGAGATGCTTCAGGTCATCGTTGGAGACTTTCGTCGTGCTCAGGTTCAGCTTGTTCAATGCTGGAAGTTTGCTCAAGCTGGCGATACCAGCTCCGGAGATTCCACTTCCTGTTGCATCAATTTCCGTGACCGACTCCAACCCCTCTGTCAATGTTCCCAGCTCGGCCAGTGCCGCATTCGAGATTTCATAGGGCTGCAAAGCACGAAAGGCGGCCAACACGACTGCCGGGTCCGGCTTGGGTGCCGCAGGCGGTTCGACCACGGTCGGTACTGACGAGACAGGGGCTGGTTGCGTGACAACAGATGCAGGTCGGGGTGCTGGCTGAGGAGCCGACTGTTGTGTCAGCTCATTCCATGTCGGAACTTTGCCGCAGCCCGTTGCGAATGCCAGAGGACCTAGAAAGGCCAGCCCGCAGCACCACCAAACTCTTCGAGTCTCAACCATGCGATGTTGCATCAGACGGTGCCTTTGCCGGAAAATACGGCGAATTCGATGCAAGCACACTCATGCGACGCCAATTGTTCATGCGAAATTGTGGTGATTGCGTGCGGAAATGCAGTGTGTCTTGGGCCTGATTTTGCGTCAAGCAACTCGGTCTCGTACGGCTGGGCGGTTCCATTTTTCAAGTTGGGTGAGTCGAGTCTGCGAGGCTCACTCAAACCGTGCGCGGGCACCAGTGAGACATTTGTCTCGTTTATACCTCGCGCGGCCACGAGTGATGAGCCGCATGCCGTAAGGCTGCGGGTTTCCTGCGGCGATCAAGAACCCGCAGCCTTACGGCGTGCGGCTCGCCAACGCCTCATTCGTGACCGTGCGAGGTTTAACTGCGTGGGCAACGCCTCATTGAGGCATCAATCGCTGGCGTAGCCGAAGTCGTGAGAGTTCGATCTGAACTCTCACGACTTCAGCGATGTCTGCCAGTGATTGATGCGACACTCTCGACAGTGAATCCTGCGCCGGCCCTTAGGATGAGCTTGGGTGGTTCGTCGGCTCACCCTCTGGCTTTGGCAGCTTCAAGAACGGAACCGCCCTGAGCTGATCTGCATGCTTCATTCCCAACGCAAAGAGCCATTCCTAGAATGCCCGCCCGTTGTGATCCCGTCCCAAAAACAATGCCGGAACGCTGGGTACGCTTGCCGTTCTGGCCTGGGAAGCGACCTCGCGTTGCTTCCAAACAGAGCCTGCAAGAGTTCCCTCCGATTTGCAAACTTGCTCGTTCTCGTTGGCGGGAACCCACCTGTTTCCCATGACTCACCCATCCCTCGAAGATTGTATACCGATGTTCCAGAAAGTTGCCGACGCCGAGTTCATCCAGGGTGAGCATGCAGTCCTGAAGTTTTGGGCTGAGCGAGACATCTTCGCTCGGCTGCGTCAACAGATCGCCGGACGGAAGCCGTGGAGTTTTCTCGACGGCCCGATCACGGCCAACAATCCGATGGGAGTCCATCACGCCTGGGGCCGGACGTACAAGGATGTCTTTCAACGCTATCACGCGATGACGGGGCATGACCTGCGTTACCAGAACGGCTTCGATTGTCAGGGGCTGTGGGTGGAGGTCGAGGTTGAGAAGCAGCTTGGTCTCGGTGCGAAGAGTCAGGTCGAAGCGTACGGCATCGACAAGTTCGTTCACACGTGCAAGCAGCGCGTCCTCAAGTACGCTGCCATTCAGACCGAGCAGTCGATCCGGCTTGGTTACTGGATGGAGTGGGACGATCCCGCGCAGCTCCGCAAGCTGGCCGCAGCGATCGGCACCGATGAGACCGTGGAATTCACGCCGCCGAAGCGTCCGAACGAAGTCTTGCGCGACAAGGCCGAAGCGATCGTCGCGAAGCTCGGCAACCCCGACTGGGGCGGCAGCTACTTCACGTTCTCGACCGAGAACAACGAAACGATCTGGACGTTCCTCAAGAAGTGCTTCACGCGCGGCAAGGTCTATCGCGGCTACGACGTGATGCCGTGGAGCGGTCGTGGTGGCAGTGCGTATTCGCAAATGGAAGTCGCCGACGGTCGCAAACTGACCGTGCATCGGTCGGCGTTCGTGCGGTTCCCGATTGTGAGGAAGCCGTCTTCCGTAGGGTGTGTCGAGTCCTCGAAGGCACACCAAACTTCGATATCGACGCAGATATCTGGTGTGCCTTCGCAAAGCCTCGACACACCCTACACAAGCCCGAACAACGAATACCTCCTGATCTGGACAACCACACCGTGGACTCTGACGAGCAACGTCGCGGCGGCGGTCAACCCGGACTTGGACTATGTGAAGCTGAAGGCCAAGCGCGACGGCGCGATCTACTACTTCGCCAAGGACAACCTCGACTTCCAGCGTCTGGCCACCGAGTTCAAGGATGGCTTCGGCCGCGAAGAATGGGCATGGCCGAAGTCGGTGCCCAAGCTGAAGACCCTCTCGCAGATCTTCAAAGAGAACGGCGGCTTCGACATCGAAGGGACGCTCAAGGGTGCCGAGATGGTCGGCTGGCAATACACCGGCCCGTTCGATGACCTTGCCGCGCAATCGACTCCCGGTGGCGTGCCGTTTGAAGCACGTGTTGCCGATAAGACGGGCGTGGCCTGCCATCGCGTGATCGATGGCGGACGAGACTTCAAAGGGAGTGCCAATGTTGTCGCGGGTGAAGGAACTGGCATCGTTCACATCGCGCCGGGTTGCGGTGACGTGGACCATGTCCTCGGTGCCGCAGCGGGCATCGTCGGCATCGCGCCACTCGGTGCAGACGGTTGCTTCCTGGAAGGCTTTGGCGAGTTCACCGGCAAGTCGGCGACGGATCCCGCGACGGCGGACCTCGTGTTCGCGAAGCTCAAGGAGCAGGGACTGCTCTTCAACGTCGAGCAGTATCCGCACATCTATCCTCACTGCTGGCGTACGGGTGATGAGTTGGTGTTTCGTCTCGTCGATGAATGGTTCATCAACATGGACTGGCGAGACGAGATCATGGATGTCACGCGGAAAATCCGCTGGCTCCCGGATAGCATTCAGGGGCAGGAGCGTGAGGTCGAATGGCTGACCAACATGCGCGACTGGATGATCTCGAAGAAGCGTTATTGGGGCCTCGCCCTGCCGATCTGGGTCGATGAGGACGAGTCCGTTCCGTGGACCGATCCCGCCAAGTTTGAAGTGATCGGCTCGCTGGTCGAACTCAAGCAGCGTGCCCTCGATGGAGGCGAAGGCTGGGATGAGTTCGAGGGGCACACGCCGCACAAGCCGTGGATCGACAAGGTCAAGATTCGCAGCCCGAAGACCGGCAACTTGATGACGCGCGTGCAGGATGTCGGCAACCCGTGGCTCGACGCGGGGATCGTGTCGTTCAGCACGCTCGGCTTCAACTCGCACCCCGAGCTGTGGAAGAAGTGGTATCCCGCCGACCTCGTCACCGAATGCTTCCCCGGTCAGTTCCGCAATTGGTTCTATTCGTTGCTCTCAATGGGGACGATGATGAACTACGACCGAACCGATGACCCCGATCAGAAGAAGCCCTTCAAGACGCTGCTGGGGCATCGCCTCGTCATGAACGAAGCGGGTAAGCCGATGCACAAGACCGACGGCACGGCGATCTGGTTCGAGGAAGCGGCCGAGCAACTTGGCGTCGATACGATCCGCTGGATGTACCTCCAGCAGAACCCGTCGAGCGACCTCCGCTTCGGCACGCGGCACCCCGACCAACCGGTGACGCTGCAAACGCCGAATGGCCCGACGGACCTGACCATCGACGGTGTGAAGACGCATCTCGTCACCAGCACTCCCGCCGACGAAACCCGCCGCATGGTCCTGATCCCGCTCTGGAACAGCTATTCGTTCTTCGTGAACTACGCGCGGCTGGACGAGTTCGATCCGACGCCGGTGATCGCGTATCTGCAAGGTAGCCGTGTCGCTCCGCGACACGAAGCGCGATCGCAGACAGAGCCTGATGTATCGAGAGAGACTTTCGTCGTCGGGCACGACACCCAATTCTCGCTACCTGTCGCGGAGCGACAGGGCTACCTTGAAGACGGCTACCTTGCTGTCGCATCACGACCTGAGATCGACCGCTGGATTCTCTCGAACCTCCAAGCCCTCACGACCGGGATGAGATCCGCACTGGAAGACTACAACACCCCGGAAGCTTGCCGCCAAGCAGCCGCCTTCATCGACGATCTGTCGAACTGGTACATCCGCCGCAACCGCCGCCGCTTCTGGCGATCCAAGGACGCGAGCGACACCGACAAGCTCGCCGCGTATCAAACGCTGTACGAGGTTCTCGTCACGCTGACGAAGCTCCTCGCGCCGCTGGTGCCGTTCCTCAGTGAGCGGATGTATCAGAACTTGGTCAGAGGCGTAGGGTGTGACGAGTCTTCGACGGCACACCATTCTTCGAGTTCGACGCCAGTGGTTGGTGTGCCGGCGCAGAGCCTTTTCACACCCTACAACTCTCCCGAGTCCGTCCACCTCTGCGACTACCCGACCGCCGATGCCGCTCTGCTCGATGAGGGCCTGAACGCGCGGATGGCCATGGCGCAGTCGGTCGTTGCGCTCGGCCACAAGCTGCGCGACATGGCCGATCAGCGAGTCCGGCAACCGCTGGCTGAACTGCGAGTCTCGACCAACAACCTCGCCGCGCGAGACGCCATCGAGCGGCTGAGCGAAGTAATCCGCGAGGAGTTGAACGTCAAACAACTCACCGTCGTCGATAGCCTCGCCGACATCGTGAAGTACACGTACAAGGCGAACCTCAAGACGCTCGGCAAGAAGTACGGCAAGCTGCTGAACCTGCTGCGAGAAAAGCTGCCGACGCTTGATGGCAGCCAACTCGCCCCGCTTCAGTCGGGTGAGTCGGTGACGATCACGCTCGACGGCCACGAAATCACGCTCGCTCCCGAAGACGTGCAGGTCGGCACCGAACAAGCACCCGGTTGGGTCAGCGGCGATGACTGCGGCATCCAACTTGCGCTCTCCACGGCGCTCACACCGGCCCTCCTGCGAGAAGGAATGGCCCGCGACTTCATCCGCCAAGTCCAGCAGCTTCGCAAAGATGCCAACCTCGAAATCGAAAACCACATCCGTGTGAGCTACTCCACCACGGAAGCGGAAGTCCTCACGATGCTGGCCGAATGGACTGAGCTAATCCAAGGCGAAACGCTCGCCGACAGCTTGGTCTCGTCAACCGCAGCCGCTGACTCGAAGACCGTCAACGTCGGAGACGTGAAGGTGTCGGTGTGGATTGAGAAGGCGTAAAGCAAATGCTTCGATTCTTGTGGCGTGCGAGATTCCCCTCTCCCCTTGTTCCCAAGCTCCAGCTTGAGAACGTGATCCACCAAGCTCCTGCTTGGCGAGTCGCCTCCAATCCAAAATCGAGAGCCGCGAAGCTGGAGCTTCAAGGGCTGGCGTTCCCAAGCTGGAGCTTGGGAACGAGGGCAGGGCATTGATTCATTTCTCAATGAGGTGCCGTCATGTCGCAGGATCGGATGAACGAAGAATGGGAACGTGGTGGCCTGACTCGTGTTGAGGTGGTCGTACTGTTGTGTCTGGCGGCGCTCTTCGCCGCGTTTCTTGGTCCGGCCTTTCAATCGAGCAGGACGAGGCCGAGGAAGCTCGAATGCCTAAACAACATCCGCCAAATTGGTGTTGCGATGCAGAACTTTGCGTCAGCCTATCACGGCCAGCTTCCGTCGTTGGCTGGCGACATGAGCTTCAAAAATCGCGATTCAAAGTCAGGGACACTTTCCGTGGGATGGCCCATTCAGATTATGCCTGCGATGGACGGATCGACAGTGGTGAAAACGATCAAGGGCAACGCCGTTGCTGTTTCGGAAAAAACTTCTGAAGCGAC